>CAZURP010000007.1:0-2779 GCA_964623715.1 uncultured Isosphaeraceae bacterium
CGCGACCATTCGTACGGGAGCCATAAAGCAGGGTGTTCTCGTGTAATTTCTGGATGTGGTTGCGTGTCGCTCGGCTCAATGTCCGGTTGATCTTCGTACCAGCGAAGTGATGCAGGGTGACCGTAAAACGCGCCTTCTTTTATTGCGAATACGGGGCAAACTGCCATCCAGTCACCTTGATTATCAGTAACGAGAAGCGTACCGTCTTCCATGAGTCCAAGACCTGCCGGGCTACGAAGGCCACCTGCAATTGGTGTAACTTCTCCACCAGGCGAAACTTTTAACACCCAACCACGGTAAGGCGCACGAGATTTTCCGTGCCACCAATGTGGATTCCAAAATCCAACGTTCAGCGAAAAATACATATTCCCGTTTTTGTCTGCAGGCAGCCCAAACCCAAACTCGTGGTAGTTGCCACTCATGCCCCAATCTTGGGTGATGGTTTGCACCTCATCAATAATCATATCGCCGTCAAGGTCAACGAGTTTTGCGATCTCGCCTCGTTGCATGACAAAAATTTCATCGCCAATGATTGAGAGACCAAGGCCTTCATGGAGGCCTTCGCAGATGAGCGTGAATGTTGCATCGTTCGGATTCTGTGCGTTTGGATTGTCGACGCGCCAAACTTGCCCACGGCGAGTGCTTGCAATCAGATCGCCGTCTGACATAAAACCAATGCCCCCAACTTCGAGTACTTCTCCTTTAGGCGGTGAGAGATAGTCGACAGTCCATGGCTCTGTTGAGAGTGTGGTAATTGCTGCTGCGATGAGGAGTTCAATCATTATTCACTTCCCTTCGTGGCGTGAATAAGAGTGCGCGTTGTCGTGCCAATGGGTACGTTGGCGTCTCCCTCTAGCACAGTTCCATCTAATTCGATAATAGTGCATGGTGCGAATGCTTCAATCGAAAAGTGCTGTTCAAGAAGTGCTCGAGCGCCGGCCGTTGGCGCGCAATATTCCTGTACTTTCGCAACGCGTTCCCCAAGGGCATCGACTAAATCGTATTTTAATATACCTTGGCTACCAAGCGTGTTTGTTGCAGTTAGTCGTGCATGCAGGGGCTCTCCTGTGCGGGTTTCGAACATCGAGCTTGGATTACCATCTTGCACAAGCACGGTAATTTTCCCGAGTAGTTTTAGTGGTGATCCACCTCGCGCCCCCCAATCTTCTCTGCTTACGAACTGCCCTTGTCGAACGGCAAGCAAGCGCACGTCGTCGACGCGGTACTCGTAGCTGAATCCATCAGGATTTCCAATGACGATCCCACGGGGGTGCAGTTGTCTACCGTCTTGCACTGGAGGAATCATTCCTCGAACAACAAGTGGTCGATTGCGAACTACCATTTCTGTTTCTTCAACAGTCACCGCCTCTTGTGTCGGAGCAAATTCGCGAACATAGTTTGCCACAGAGGAGATTTGCTCTTTTGTTAGAACGTCTGAAAACGGCGGCATCGGTGTGCCAGGGATACCCGAGGAGGTCGTTTTGGAAATTGCATGTAGGGTGTTTCCGAAGGAAAAGCCACCATCGATGAAACTTCTCGCTGGTCTGTCAAGTTCAATAAGCCCATTGCCATCGCCTGTTGCGCCGTGGCATTGTGCGCAATACATCATGTAAATGTCTTTGCCGGTTTCTTTTGCTACGACCGTTGCTGTTGGTTGTGTTGAGTTATCACATCCAATGAATGCAAGTGCGATAAGTGACGTAAACGAGATTCGTTTCATATCCCTTTAGGGTACAGGATTCGCGAGATCAATTGCGGCGAGGTAGGCAAGTTGTGCAGTTTTTGCGGCAAGTTCAGGGATGATTTTATCCGTGTGGTCAGTGACTCGGTGGTAGTCCTCGTGGTCTTCAACGCTGAAAAAAACTGCAGGAACGCCTCGCTCAAGAAAAGGAGCCTGGTCGCTTCGGTACAGCCAATCAGGATGTGCATTTCGAACAATCTCTAGTCCAATTTGTTTGTTTGCTTTGGTGATTGCCAAATTTATTCGCGGTGCGCTAGGCGCGCCTTCAAGAAAAATCGTATTGGGTTCTCCGCGACTAATCATGTCAAGGTTGATGAGCCCTCGAATGTTGTGTAGTGGAATCGGGGGATTGCTTGCGAAATGTTCAGAACCAACAAGTCCCGCTTCTTCTCCTGTGAACGCCACAAGAACGATGGAACTTTGTAATGGTGTTTGGAGTATTTCTAAAGCATTTGCGATTGCAAGAAGCGCTGCGACACCCGAGGCGTTGTCATCTGCGCCATTGTATATTTTATCTTTACCGCTTCGTCGTGGTTTGAGGTGATCATAGTGCGCAGTCAATACGACATACGTGTTCCCTGTGCCTTTGTGCATAGCAGCAACATTTGGAGCATCACGAACATCATCTGTCGGCAGATACATAGAATTTTTTGTTGGCAGAGGAGTAAGGCCAGCAAGCTTCCATTTTTCAGCGATGTATTTGGCGGCTTTCCGTCCTTCTAACGAACGGTAGTGTCTTCCTTGCAATTCGTCGGAAGCGAGCCACGATACTTCTTGGATTATTTTAGTCGAAGTGATAGTTGATACAGGTGTTTTCTGTGTGTGAGCGCAACCCGAGAAAACAAACAAAAAGAGGACGCACGTAGTGTTACGCATATTCGACTTCAATTTTTCCAGCTGCGGACAAGCCCAGGACGACTTCTTTGTCTTGTGCAAGGAGAGTGATTGAGTCAGCAGTGTCGTTGCGACTTGCGACTTCGATGGTTCTCCCTAGAAGAAGTCCGTTGCTTTCGGCGAACTTTAAAAAGTCGGTGTCTT
>CAZURP010000007.1:2789-20862 GCA_964623715.1 uncultured Isosphaeraceae bacterium
AATTCTTGCGATTGAAACGGAATCACCTTCGACGCAAAATGACAGAAGCTGCAACGACCTCGTGGGGAGTGTTCCATCAACATCTGGGATTGGGTCCCCATGCGGGTCATGAGTAGGGTGTCCCAATAATTCATTCATTCGTGAAATGACTTCGTCTGACACAACATGTTCAAGTTGTTCAGCTTCGTCGTGCACTTCGCTCCAGTCCATCCCAAGGATTTGCACGAGGAATAACTCGACAATTCGATGTCGGCGAACAACGTGCACTGCGAGTGTTCGACCTTGTTCAGTGAGTTTGACTCCGTAGTGAGGGCGATGCGCAACAAGGCCCGCTTCGGCGAGCGTTTTTATCATCGAAGTAGCAGAACCCGGCGTGACGTTGAGCGATTTCGCAATTTCGCCAGTGGCAATTTGTTTTTCTCCTCTTGGATCGAGCAGAAAGAGCGCTTTAAGATAATCTTCAACGGTACTTGAAAGCATGGGTTGACTTATAGCATACCATAGATTAAACTTTTGATTAATCAAAAGGAGTACATTGTGTTATTGATAACAATGATTTTGGGTCTTTCTATCGCTGGAATGGCGAAGGGTGAGCTGAACATCGTCGCCACAACAGGTATGGTGGCTGATATCACTAGAGAAGTGGTAGGCGACCATGGCAAGGTGACCGCACTTATGGGCGAGGGCGTGGATCCACACCTCTATAAACCAACGGCTGCAGACGCCCGCAAGATTATGCACGCGGACATTGTTTTCTACAGCGGTCTTATGCTCGAAGGCCGAATGACAGATACGTTCTTTAAAGCTTCTCGAATGGGCAAGTTGGTTTTTCCTGTGACGGAACTTATAGAAGAAACCTACTTGCTTGAACCACCTGAATTCGAAGGGCACTGGGACCCACATGTGTGGATGGATGTTTCCGCATGGTCACATGCAGTCGATGCAGTTGCAACTGCACTTTGCCAGCAAGATCCTGCGCACTGTGAGGAGTACGAGGCGAACGCGAAAGCGTACAACGCGACACTTGCTCGGCTGCATCAATACGCACTTGTTTCTATGAATTCTGTGCCTAAAGATCAGCGCGTGTTAATAACGGCGCACGATGCGTTTAATTATTTTGGACGCGCGTACGGTATCGAAGTCGTTGGCATTCAAGGGTTGTCGACTGAATCAGAAGCAGGGATTGAAGATGTCAACCGGCTTGTGAAGATGCTCGTTGATAAAGGGATCACCGCTGTGTTTGTTGAGTCGAGTGTCTCGGATAGGAACGTGAACGCCCTCATCGAGGGCGCAAAAGCAAAAGGGCACGCGGTGACAATCGGAGGTCGTCTTTTTTCAGATGCAATGGGGCAGGGTGGCACATATGAGGGCACGTACATTGGAATGCTCGACCATAATATTACGACGATTGCAAAAGCGCTCGGCGGGGACGTTCCCAATGGCGGTTTTGCTGAAGCAACAGAAGCAGGAAACTGATGCCTGTCGAAGCAGGGCACTCAACAAGCTCGCCGGTTTCGATACATGACTTAACTGTTGCGTATCATCGCAAACCAGTGCTCTGGGATGTTGATCTCGACATTCCAGAAGGTAAACTTATTGCGATTGTTGGACCCAACGGTGCCGGAAAAAGTACCCTCATTAAAGCTGTCATGGACCTTGTTCCAAAAGCATCAGGCAAAGTTATGGTCTACGGTAAACCGTTCAGCAAGCAACGGAAGTTAGTTGCGTATGTTCCCCAGCGCGAATCGGTCGATTGGGATTTTCCAATCGATGCGCTCGGGGTTGTTTCGATGGGGCGCTATGGAAATATAGGTTGGTGTAAACCTCTTCGTCGGCGAGATACACAAGCAGCAATGGATGCGCTTGAACGCGTTGGAATGGAAGACTATGCTCGACGGCAAATCAGCCAGCTTTCAGGTGGTCAGCAACAGCGGGTTTTTTTAGCTCGAGCGCTCGCGCAAGATTCAACAATTTATTTTATGGATGAGCCATTTGCAAGTGTTGATGCTGCAACAGAAAAAGCGATTGTTCAAGTACTAAGTGATTTGCGTTCAAACGGGAAAACGGTTGTTGTTGTGCATCATGATTTGCAAACAGTTCGAGAGTATTTTGACCATGTCATTCTTCTAAATATGCGCGTTGTTGCGCATGGTTCTGTGGATGATGTCTTCACCGATGAAAACTTAAAGAAAACATACGGTGGTCGATTAACACTGTTGTCGGAAGCTGCTGATCGTCTGGCTCGCCATTGATTGCAACGCATTCCATCTCTGATGCGCGGTTGTCGATGCCATCGATTGAGGAAATACTTGATGTATTGTTTCTTGAGGAATACAACACACGAGTAGTGGTTCTAGGCGTAATGGCGCTAGGGACGGCGGCGGGGCTTGTTGGAACTTTTTTGTTGTTGCGAAAACGCGCGCTCACTGCGGATGCATTAAGTCATGCAACGTTGCCTGGGATAGCAATCGCGTTTATGGTGATGGTGGCATTTGGATCGGACGGCAAGTCACTCCTTGGGTTGCTCATTGGCGCATTCGTTTTTGGATGTATTGGAGTTTTTGGGATACTTGGCATTCGACAAACCACAAAACTAAAAGATGATGCTGCAATTGGAATCGTGTTAAGTGTTCTGTTTGGATTGGGTCTTTGTTTATTACGAATTGCAACCGAATTGCCAAGCGGAAGTGCTGCTGGACTGAATGGTTTTATTTTCGGAAAGGCTGCTTCGATGGTAGCGAGCGATGCAATGACGATGGGTGGGGTCGCCCTTGGAGTAGCCCTTGTAACAATGTTGCTCTGTAAGGAGTGGACGCTCCTTTGCTTTGATGACAAGTTTGGTTCAGTCCAGGGCTGGCCAATCCTTTCGCTTGACGCGGTTCTCATGGCAATGGTTGCAATTGTTACTGTTATTGCCTTGCAATCTGTGGGTTTGGTTCTTGCTGTTGCAATGCTCATAATTCCCGCAGCCTCCGCTCGATACTGGACCACAAAAATCACAACCATGTTGTTTGCTTCAGCAGCAATTGGATGCTTAAGTGGGTGGCTCGGTGCTGTTGTGAGTGCATTGGTACCAAGAATGCCAACTGGACCAATAATTGTATTGATTTGTGGCTTTTGGTTTGTTATTAGTTTTGTTTTTGGACCAAATGATGGTTTGCTTGTTCGCCAAGTAACGAGAATTCGACTAAACAAACGAATTGCGATGCAACACATTCTTCGTGCGATGTGGGAAGTGTGTGAATTGGACAGTAGTTTTGCTTTCGAACTCGAAGAAGTCACTCGTGTTCGATCTTGGAATAAACGAACCGTGCTTCGTTTATTGAGATCTTGTGAAAGGAAAAAGTTCGCAACCCATTTGCCATCAGGCAAGTGGCTCCTGACTGAAAGCGGTGTTGCTGAATCCTCCCGTGTTGTCCGTAACCATCGATTGTGGGAAATGTATCTAATTACATACGCAGATATTGCGCCAACGCATGTAGACAGAGACGCAGATATGATTGAACACGTGCTTGGTAAGGACCTTGTCGCAAAACTCGAGTCCTTACTTGATGCACGAACTCTCCCCAAGAGTCCTCACAAGATTGAGGCGACAATATGACGTGGTCAATCATCGACACATGGATTGTTGTTATTGGCGCACTCTGTGCAGCTGGGTGCGCAATTCCGGGAACTGTTTTAGTGTTGCGACGAATGAGTTTGATGGGCGACGCAATTAGCCATACGGTGCTGCCGGGGATTGCGGTTGCATTTCTGATTACGGGAAATCGCGATCCGATGGCTATGCTCATTGGCTCGGTTGTTGTCGGTTTGCTTACGGCTTTCCTTGTGCAAACGATTCAATCGTTGGGGAAGGTTGAAGCGGGGGCTTCTATGGGCATAGTGTTTACCGTGCTGTTTGCCTTTGGGCTCATTTTAATGCGGCAGGCGGTCGACCATGTCGACATCGATCCTGACTGCGTGTTGTATGGTTCAATTGAATTAGCGTGGTTCGATCAGAATCCAGAAGGTTACGGCATTCCGCGGGGAGCAATTGTGAATGGCGTGATGCTGCTCGCCAATCTGATTGTGATGGGGTTGTTTTATAAAGAGTTTAAGATAACATCTTTCGACCCAGCACTAGCGAAGTCACAAGGAATTCAGCCATCGTTTCTGCATTACCTACTCATGACAATGACAGCAACAACTGCAGTTGCAGCTTTTGAAACGGTTGGTTCAATTCTTGTTGTTGCGATGTTTATCGTTCCACCAGCGACTGCATACTTGTTTACAAATAGATACGGCTCGATGTTTGTACTGGCACTTTGCTTCGCAGTCATTTCTGCGTTTCTCGGACACCTTAGTGCGATTACAATTCCAACATGGTTCGGTTTTTCAGGCACAAGCACAGCTGGCGCAATGGCTGTTGCGACGGGAGTGTTGTTTGCTTTTGCTTGGCTTGCCTCGCCGAGCCAAGGAATGATTGCAAAATTATGGCACCGTTTTTCTGTCAAAATGCTTGTGTTACGTGAGGATATATTAGGAGTTCTTTGGAGAGTGGAAGAACGAGGGAAAAACACTCTTTTGCCAAAACAGTTAGCAGAAGCTGTCGGTTCCTCATCCGTGCTTGTCAGAGTGGCACTTGTTGGATTACAAAAAAGAAACGCGGTTACAAAAAGAGTAGCAAGTTGGTCACTAACAGAAGTCGGCAGAACTCGTGCCGCGAAACTCATTCGTTCACATCGACTCTGGGAGGTGTATCTCGATACCCACTTCCCCCAAGACAGCCACCAGCTCCATGAATCAGCCGAACGATTGGAACACATCACAACGCCAGAAATGCGATCGATGCTTGGTGACGCAAGAGAAGATCCACATGGAAGCAACGTTCCAGAAGACGAATAACTCGTTAATTGGTATGCTGACAATATGAAACAAATCCTAACCCTGCTCTGTTTGTTATTTCTGCTTTCTTGTGCTTCTATGACGAAGGATGGAACGGAAGCAATTACTCGTCCCTTCTCTGAAGTAGATAGTGAACGCAAAATAGTTTTGTCTGTTGGTCGGACATTTGAGATTGTGTTACCGAGCAACCCAACGACGGGCTACAGCTGGACATTGTTGAGTGATCAACCAAATGTGGTGGAAAATCAATCACACCAGTACGTTGCAGATGCAAGTGGACGGGTCGGAGTTGGTGGAAGAACAACATGGACACTTAAAGCACGGTCACATGGGGAAGCCATCTTGACATTTACGTACCAACGACCGTGGGAAGAGAATGTGCCCCCGACAAAAACAGTGACGTTTACTATTTCTGTACGCTAACTGCTTGTTCGTACATTGCTTCGTAGTTCTCGGCGACAGTGTCAGTATTTAACCACTGCAAAATGTACGCTCGACCTTGCGCGCCTTTTTTAGCAAGTGTTTCTTTGTCTTGCATGAGCGTTTCAATTTCATGCGCAAAAGCTTCAGGTGTTCTTTCGGCGATGACGGCTCCACCTTCTTCTAATTCTTGCCAAATGTCTGTTCCTTTTGTGCCAATAACAGCAGTCTCACAAAGCATTGCCTCAGGGTACACAAGGCCGAAATTTTCTTGTTGGGTTGGCAATGCGAATATGTCAGCGAGCGCGTAGAGCGAAAGTTTCAGTTCTCCGACCACCATTCCAAGAAAAAACACACTGCCATCTACGCCCTTCGATTTCGCCCTTGCTTTTAATGTTTCGGTGTAAGAGTCATCACCCGTTCCCGCGATAAGGACCCGAATTGGCGTGCCAGCATCTTGTAATAGTTCTGCCGCATCAATCAATGTTTCGATGGATTTTTTCTCATGCACTCTGCTTAGGAATAAGACAGTTGGCTCTGCTGTTTGGCCAAATGCTTGCCGAGCTTCTTCAGGACTGGGAACAAGTGCATACGGTTCTAAATCAACAATGCAAGGGACGACGGCGGTGTTATTGTGCTTGAACCATTTCGATGCTTGCCGATTTTCAGCTTCTGCGGTTGTATGGAACACTGCAGGATTTCGAACCATGCACCGTCCCACCGTCGAAAGATACACACGTTTTTTGAGAGTGCGTTGTGACATGCTCCAATCGTCAAGCATTCCGTGAATACTGAGTACCCATGGTTTTTTCGCTTTGTGGCAAACACTCGCAATCTGAGGATTGGATGGATCCCACATGGCGTGAACATGCACAGCGTCTACGTTCTGGATTGCGGTATATGCAATTGCACATTGCGCTTTTGTTAAACGATTGCCAGACCTCTCAAACGCGCCAAGGTGCACTACCTTGGGAGTATTTTGGTCATCATTTTTCCAGGATGCAGGAACGTCAGTATCATCACAAGTAAGCCAGACAACTTCGTGTCCACGGCTAGAAAGCACGGAACAAATATCGAGTGCTGCACGAACGGTGCCGCCTTCACTTAGCAGAGTCGTAGGGAAATAGTGCAAAATCTTCAAGGGAGTACTTTCTTCGATAAGGGTTACTGTAACTCTACGACTTCATAGTTCCCTAGAATAACGCCGTTTAAGTGGTTGCTCGGGACATGGCCAATTGGCCACGCGTCGGTTAACTCGATAAGGATCCAATCTTTATTCTTGTATCGAACGGTGTGGTCATCTTGGGCACTGCGCATTTGGACTGCCGCGAATAAGTGGTCATCCATGACGATGAAACAAACATCGACGAGGTCAATGGATTTCACAAGTGCGGCAAAAAGCATGCACTTCGAATCACAGTCGCCCCATTTTTTTGACAAGGTTTCAATTGGCATCATTGCGCCAGCCGTCAAAATTTGTTCACCTTCTGTATTGATTCTTGAGTCAGACGGAATTTTATACGTGAGCGATTGCACGAAAGAAGTGAAGGCGCCAACGAGTTCTCGCTCGCTCCGGTACCCTTTTCGCCGAGCACAAGAACGGATGGTTTTCGCAACGTCACGTAAATATTGTGTGCTCTTATCAATAACCCAGTCGTAATCTACGCTGAAATGGTTCCCGTCGGTATGCATTTTTATGCCGTGTTTTTTTGCATCTTTCTTGATTCGCGCTCGTTTTTCAGCAAGCTCTTTATCTGTGCGGTATGTGTAGGAAGTCCAACTTTCTGGAATGCCAAAAGATTCAATTGCAAAAGCAACTTCTTCTTCATCAAGTTTTATTCTGCAAGAAAGTTCTTTCATTGAGCTCCCTTGTTGAATGACGGCAACATCGCCTTCCCAACGGATGACCTCTCTTGTATTAATGTCGTTCCAAACGAACGGTGTGCGGGTTACATCAATTGCATAAGCACTTGATGTTGCAAGAAGTGTGGCAAGAATGGTTTTACTTGATAGCATGTTCGCAAACCTCAGCGGTAATTTTAACTGCCCTTTCAACGTCTTCTCGTGTGACATCGAGATGTGAAACAAATCGAATCCGTTGTGTATCGAGGGCTTCTGCAAGTACGCCGCATTCTCCTATTTTTCGGCATAAAGAGGGGCCGTCTCCAAGCTTTTCGTCAATATCAAAGAAAACGAGGTTCGTTTCGGTCATCTCGGAATCACATGAAATTCCTTCAATAGAATTGAGACCAGTGGCAAGAATTTGCGCGTTTTCATGGTCCTCAGAAAGCCGTTCGAGTTGGTGGTCAAGTGCGTATTGTGCAGCGCCAGCGAGGAAGCCAGACTGCCGCATTGTTCCCCCATACATTTTTCGGAATCTCCGAACTTTGTGGATGGTCTTTCTGTCGCCGACCACTATGGACCCAGCAGGGCAACCTAGCCCTTTTGAGAAGCACGCAGAAATAGTATCAAACGGTTCCGCCCAAATACTTGCATCGATTTTGGACTTTACTATCGCGTGCCAAATTCTTGCGCCATCCAAGTGTGTTCGTAAATCAAGAGCGTGCGCTGCTGCGCAAACCTCTTGCAGTTGTTTGAGTGGCCAGATGGAACCGCCCCCTCGATTGTGCGTGTTTTCTAATGAAACAAGTTTGCTTGTGCCAAAATGAAAATCATCGGGCCTGAAGAGCTCACGCACATCTTCCGGTGTAAAAAAACCACGGTCGCCATGGGCGATTGCGAAACTACAACCACTGAGCGCTGCAGAACCACCGCCCTCGTACCGAACTATATGACTTTCACCATGAATGATAATTTCGTCGCCCGGTTGTGTTTGCGCTCGAATGGCGAGTTGGTTCGCCATTGTGCCGGATGGGACGAAACACGCGTCTTCCTTGCCAAACATCGAGGCACACTGTTCCTGCAATGCATTCACTGTTGGGTCATCTCCCCATACGTCGTCTCCAAGTGGAGCACACATCATTGCTTCGCGCATTTTTGGAGTTGGTTGCGTGACGGTATCACTTCGTAAATCGATAAGTGGCGTTTCCATCTCCCGATTGTACGCAGATAGTGTCTGTTCTGTGTATTATTGTCCACTATGAAAACATGGAAATGGTTTATAGTTGAAGGCGTCGTTCTTATCGCCCTCGGTTTTTTCGCAATAGCAAGACCAGGCGTCGCTGCGGAGGCAATCGTTTCGCTTGTCGGCTGGCTCCTACTCTTCGTGGGAGGTGTTGCGTTGTTCGGCGGGGTTTCTTCACAAGCTGGTGCACGCAAGCCCGCTTCTATTGCAAGTGGTTTGGTCGCCTTGATTTTTGGCATGATTTTTCTGTTGTTACCCGCACCGGCACTTGCAACTATCACTGTTATTTTGGCAATATTCTTTTTGTTGACGGGGTTTGCAGAAATTTCCGCATCGATGGCGCTCCGGCCACAAGGAGGTCATTCGAACCACTGGGGCATGGCATTCTTTAGTGGCGTTTTGGGCATTATGCTCGGAGTGATTATGCTGACAAGCTGGCCATCATCGTACGAAATTATTGGATTGCTCCTGGGGATTAATTTTCTTCTAAGCGGGACGTATCTGTTTTCATTGGGTTGGTTTTTTCGCCACGCTCCCGCGCACTAATGTATGGCAACTACAACGAATAAACAACTTTCTCTAGCAGGATGGCTCGTTGTCCTTTTGGGCTCATTTCTTGTTGGCGCAGTTGCATATTATTTTGCGTTTATTGGAGAACAATCCGAACACTTCCGCGCAAACGTTCACGAAAAGTTTGATTGGATGTTGTACCTTCTACCGGCAATTGGGTTGACGGCAATCACGCTGCTCCGTGTGCGTTTTTTTCATGGTACAGAGGGCACGGGTATCCCACAAACAATTGCAGCTTTGCAAATGGAAGACGAGGAGCAAAGACACCGAATGCTATCCCCAAGGATATTACTTGGGAAAGTCATTTTGACAACGCTTGGTCTGTTTAGCGGGGCTTCGATGGGCAGAGAAGGCCCAACGGTACAGGCGGGTGCTTGCATCATGCATTATCTGAAAAAGTTCATTCGCTTTCCAGATCATCTCGCTCGTAAGGGTTTGATTTTAGCGGGTGGTGCAGCGGGAATTGCTGCAGCGTTTAATGCGCCAGTGGCAGGAATTGTCTTTTCTATTGAAGAAATAGGTAGATCATTTGAAAAGAAAAATCTGCGTGTTTTAATTGTGACCGTGCTCGTGGCTTGCGCGGTGTGTGTTGGCTTGTTTGGCGATTATTGGTTTTACGGCAAAGTACCGACTGTGCAGACTTCGATGGCCGATTGGGTTTTAGTGCCTGGCGTTGCGATAGTGATGGGGCTACTCGGTGGCCTTTTTTCTCATCTGATTATCTCCGTGTACCCAGTTGTGATGAAGAGGATGTTGCGTAGGCCAATCCTTGTTCCGATGGCAATTGGCTTGGCAATTGGATTACTTGGTTGGGTCTCTTCGGGGCAAACGCTTGGGACGGGTTTCGTTGAGGCGAAGGGTATGCTTATACATGGTGAACAGATGGAGTGGTACTACGCACCACTGCGCTTGCTCGCCACTGGGCTCACGTTGCTAAGTGGAATTCCTGGTGGGCTTTTTGATCCATCCCTTTCAGTTGGCGCAGGATTTGGGCAGTGGATTTCAGAACTCATGCAGAATTTTACATGGGCTGAAAATGTGAACTCAAACACAATAATGATGATATCCATGGCCTGCTTTTTTGCTGCTGTTGTGCAAAGCCCAATCACAGCAGTTGTGATTATGGTGGAGATGACCGACACGGTTCATGCAACAATGCCGATGCTTGCAGGCGCAATTATCGCGTATGCAATTTCAAGACGAATCTGTGCATGTTCGCTGTATGTCGCCCTTGCGAGTCATTACTTCAATGAAAGTGAAGGCGACGCACCACGCTGAGAAGCCCGAATAGACTGACGGGCAATTTTGCGCAAATGCTGAATTCTACAGAGCACGTCGCTCATAGACATATTGAGTACGACGTGTATTTCCCATGGTGATAGTCGTTCAGCAAAATGCAACGCGAGTACCTGTCTATCAGTCCATGACAGGGTCGAGAAGAAGGTACCTAGTTTGTCGTCGTACTGGTCGGTTTGAAGTTGAAGCGATTGTTTTTTCTTCGAAGGCATTGATTTTGGACCAATGCGGCCAAGGGGTGATGTGTCGGCGATCATGGGCGACTTCCTGTCTATGTTAGGAACTAGCACTCCGCTAGCTCAATGAAGAGAAGGGGGGTGGGTGGAACAATTATTCAACAAAATATTCTCATTTTTTATTCTTTTCGTGAAAAGAAAGGGATTGTTACGGGTTATCTCTCTCAGGTGGCAAGGAAGCCACCCTTTCTTAAAATCTTCTCTCTCTTTCTTTCTTCTCTCCCCGCAAGCCCACGATCGACGTGGGCTTGCGGCGTTTTATCTTATAAATTAGGGGCTTCCGAGTTTTGTGTGGGTAGAGTGATTCATTTTTTTGCCACAGAGTCGCAGAGTTCGCATAGAAAAAATAAATACACTGCATTCCTCGGAGTCTCAGAAAATACGTCTCAGAGACGTATTAATTATTAGGAGCCGAAGAACCAAATGCCGCAATGGTAACCGTCGTCGTCAGGTGTTGAGCTACTCCAGGCGACCATCATGGGCTGGTGCACAGCAGTGCCTTCGGGCAAGTATCGGGTGATAATGCCGGTCATACCCTCAGAAAGCGGGAATTGGGAAACAATTCGCATCCCACCCTCGCTACGATCAAGGACTCGATACCGCACTGGTGTGTCAAAATCGTGGCTCCAACGCAATACAGCTTCTCCACTGTATTCTGTTCGAGTCTTGTCCCTGCGGTTGTCATTTGTGGTTGCATTTTCAGCGCCGATATTTGCATCGTGAATCATAGGGTTGGAATCGACCCGATCCTGAAGCGACTTAACTGCTTATGGGAGAATTATTTATGGTTTCGTTCAAATTCGCGCACTTGCTCTTCCGCATGGAACGAACTACGCACCAGGGGACCTGATTCGACGACTCGAAATCCGAGCTTTAGGCCTTCCTCTTTGTACGAGGCAAATTGATCTGGATGGACCCAGCGGTCAATCGGCAAGTGATTTCGGCTAGGTTGGAGGTATTGCCCAATCGTGATAATTTCAGTATTCGTTTTTTCGCGAATATCAGCGAGCAGTAGATGAATTTCCTCATCAGTTTCGCCAATTCCGACCATTATCCCCGTTTTACAAACAAGTCCAGCGTTAGAAATTCGCTCTAATACCTGCATAGATCGGTCGTATGTTGCTTGAGGGCGAACCGCACCATGCATTCGAGGGACGGTTTCAAGGTTATGCGCAAGGATTTCTGGTCTAGCATCCATTACTGTTGCCAGGTCTTTCTCACAACCCTGCAAATCCCCAATGAGTGCTTCAACAGAGGTATTTGGAGCATTCTGGTGGACTGCTTCAATCGTTTCAGCCCATAGTTGTGCACCGCCATCTGGCAAATCATCTCGGTCGACGCAAGTAATGACAATGTGCTGTAAATTCATAAGGGCAATGGACTTGCCAACATTCATAGGTTCATCGAAGTCCGGTGGTTTTGGCCTGCCAGTGCGAACGTTGCAAAAACCACACGAGCGCGTACATATGTCTCCAAGAATCATGATGGTCGCCGTGCCTCGTGTCCAACAATCGCCAATATTGGGGCAAGAGGCTTCTTGGCAGACTGTATTGAGGTTATGTTTTTCCATATTTTGCCGCATGGCAAGATACGCATCACCGCCTGGGATTTGGGCTCGAATCCATTTCGGTTTTTTTTGCATCAGTAGAGTCTGTGATGCATCTTCATTGTTGAGTACTTGATTACTCAATTCAAAAGTTGCCGAACCTCTGGTGCTTCGGGCCGTATCACCGCCAAGTGGCTTGGGGTGTCGTGGAGAAGATGATGCATTTGTCACAAGACCCATATTCTACCAAACTCAGTGGTGCAATCCCTCAACAATGTGCACAACATTGGTCGATGAAGTCCGATACCATCCCGCATATTACTCATGTGGGGGCTATATGTTGGATTTTTGAATGCAAAAGGTACTACCCTTGATTGATTGGAAAAAGATGAATGTGAAAGCTTCCGCAAAGTCGTTGCTCGTCGCTTGTGCTTTGCTTGTTATTGGCTCGCTTCCCCTTGGATGTAATTCAAATGCTTGGTTGGGTGACCCAACAGCACAAGGGTATTACAAACCAACACCGACGACGATTCCGATCCTTGACCGGATTGATATCATCGAAGAGCCAGACACTTGGCCAATTTTATCAAAGGTTACTCCTGTTGATTTAATGCCAACCGATTTGGCATATCGAATTCATCCTGGGGACGTATTGGATTTGAAAATATTTGGTCTCTACCAACAAGGCATCCATTACCCCGTAACTCGAAGAGTCGATATCGGCGGGTATTTTCGTGTTCCAGAAATCGGCAATATCCTCATTGCAGGTTTGACGGTGCAACAAGCGCAAGATTTAATTATTAGCGACCTCGGCAAAACAGTCATGACGCACCCAAGCGCACAGCTTGATGTACTTGATCAAACCGCTCTTACCTACACGGTCTATGGTGGATTAGCGCGGTGGGGTGTGTTCACGTTACATAATCCTGATCTGCGAATAGTCGAAGCGCTTGCACTCGCTGGAGGTGTCCCCCTATCAACGCAAGACATATATGTTATTCGCCAACTTGAAATTAGCGATACCGTTCTCCCCGCTTGGGAGCAGAACAATGCGGCAAAAGAATCACGCATCACCGCGCCAATTACGCCAACGCACGTCCCAACACCTACGGTGTCAAATCCAAGCACAAACATCGAAGATCTGATTAAGCAACTTGATGTAGGAACTGCAGACCCTTTGAAACAGGAAACGCCTGCAAAAGTAGAACCAGAAGAGACATTTTCAGACATTGATGCACTCATCAACCAGCTCGATATTGGAGATTCTCCCGCTGTTCCAACGCATTCTGTTTCACCAGGGATTATTCAAACAGGCAATCCTGAATTGATTGACATCGATGATTTGGTCCCACCACGAAATGTTGGAAGTGTGGCAACTCCACAAGCAGCTGTGCCAGTTGATGTGGATGCATTGATTGCCCCGCCGTCTTCGCAACCAACAGGCTCAGCATTTATTTATGTCCCAGAAAGTGACACTTGGATTCCTGTGAGTACCGACCCAAAAGCACCAACGCATAGAAAAAACGAAACCACTTCAAAAACCGCAACAAATGAGCCTGCAGTACTCGAGCGTATTATTAAAATTCCTTGGGATAAGCTTGAACAAGGAGACAGTTCGTACAACATCGTTATCAGGCCCAGAGATCGTGTCTATGTAAAGGGTCCTCCCCTGGGAAATATTTATATCCGAGGCGAGATAAATCGACCCGGTGTCTTTGAATATCCTTCAACAGGTAAAAAGATTACGCTTTCTGAATTTATTACATCAGCTGGGGATTTAGGCCCCCTTGCAGTGCCAGAAAAAGTGAGTTTAACTCGCCGCTTTGGTGATGTACAGGCAACGGTGACGTTGAACTACGCGGCTATTTTGCAACGAACAGAGCCAGACATTTACCTGAAGCCGAATGACCATATTAGTATTGGTACAACGTGGGGCGCTACCCCAATGGCGATAGTAAGAAATGGGTTTAGGGCAACGTACGGATTTGGTTTCCTTCTTGATCGGAACTTTGGAACCGATGTATTTGGAAGGCCTCCGTAAATGGAGGATGCGAATTGGTCGAACAAGCGTTCTTGTTGGACGTACAGTCCGAAGAGTTGCGTGTTGGGAATGCGCATCTTTATATAGAGAGAGCGTGAATCATGACCGATTATAGAGAACCATGTCCAAAGCGATAAAAATGCAATCTGTTGAGGATGTGCCTCTACAAAAACTATTACTTTGGTCAATAGTGACTTTTGTTGCATTCACGTGGATTTTTTGGGATTTCCTGCAAAGGCAAGTGATGTTTGCGGTGCAACAGCAGGCAGATTGGGGACACACGCTTATTATTCCATTTATTTCGGGCTACTTTATTTGGCTTTGCCGAGCGAAGTTGCTCAGCGAGCCCTTTACGCGCTCAAAATTTGGCATTGTTGTACTCTTGAGCGGACTCGCATGGTATTCCGTTTGTGCGCTTGGCCCCGTTGTATTACACCACCATAACCTGATGGGTTTTGGTGTATCGCTCGCCATCACAGGAATCTGCCTCTATCTGTTCGGATGGAGGGCAATGCGGTACTTATGGTTCCCGCTTTTGTACTTGTTCGTGTTTGGTCAATCGATTTCAGACCGTTTCATGGAAATTGTTACATTTAAGTTGCAAGACATTGCATCCGTTGGTTCTTATTATGGACTTACGCTAATCGGGCTCGATGTGACCCGAGCTGGGAACACGCTTGAAATTTTCTACAACGACGCATCGTACCCATTGAATATTGCGGAAGCGTGTTCAGGAATGCGAATGTTGATGGCATTCTTAGCGCTTGGCGTGGCGATGGCCTATACCGGGCTCCCTCATGTTTGGCAAAGGATTACATTAGTTGTTCTCGCATTACCGACAGCTGTGTTTGTAAACATTCTTCGCGTCATGTCCCTTGGATTGTTGAGCATTGCAGATAGTGGTTTTTCATCAGGAGACTTCCACACATTTGTTGGTACTTTATGGTTGATACCCGCCTTCTTGATTTACCTCGGAATTGTTTGGATATTAAAGAATCTCGTGATTGAAGGGGATGAAGAAGAGTTTGATGAAGAGCAAGAAATTGCTACGGTGCGGTTTGCTGGTTCGGCGACACGAGGATTTGTCACGGCGGTCCTTATTCTTGCATTATCCGCGGTGACTCTTCAAGTTGGAGTGAGTGCGTTGAATGTGTACCTTAAAAAGTTGCCCGTGTATCCCCGCAAAGATTTGGCGGTGCTTCCATCGGTGCTTGATGGGTGGAAAAAAAGAGGCGAGGATCAACGATTCGACGCAGCGGGCGTGGAAGCCCTTGGCACAGAACTCTACCTCTCTCGTACATATGCACAAGTAGGAAAAGGAACCCCACCGTTGCAATTGCACATGGCGTATTACACCGGACAAGTGGACGCAGTCCCACATGTGCCAGACCGTTGCATGGTTGCAGGCGGATATGTTCCCCTGACAGCTGAACCGGTGACGCTATCGATGAACATCGATATGGATGCATGGGGAGAAGATAAGACATCGCAACTTGATGGAGCTCCTTATCCAACTATAGAAAAATGGGATGTCCTTCGAAAGGTAAACGAAACTATTCGTCTTCCGTTTGGAGATTTCGAATTGCGATCTACGGAGTTCAGTCACCCAAAACTTGGGGACGAGCACGTATTTGCTGGCTATTTGTTTATTGCAAATGGAAAGACAACTGCGTATCCAGAGCGCATTCGAATGCTCGCATTTGACCCTTCGGCAAAGTATGCGTATTACTGCAAAATACAATTCACAACAAACGGTGGGAGCCAGTTTACAATGGAGGAGTTTAATGCACTTACTTCAAACTTTTTGTCGAGCGCACTTCCAGAAATAATGCTCTGCCTTCCCGATTGGGCAGAAGTTGGGCAAGCAGAAACCGAACAACCCCTTTCAGATACGCAGGAATAGAAACCACAATGGCAAAGAAAAAATACAAGTCAATCAGCGCAAAGAAAACCAAAAGAAAAGCTCCTGTAAATGGGAGTCGAGCAAATAAGAAGCTCATTCTAATTTTGGGTGTCGTGGTTGCTGTAGCAATCGCAGCAGCAGGTGGTGTCCTCTACACGAATCTGAAGAGCGCAGACAGAAACATTGCCAATGCAGACGAATATATGGCGGAAGGCGAATATCGGAAAGCCTATAAATCGTATGGGCGTGCAGTAAGTAAAGACCCAACAAATCTTGAATATGTGAAAAAATTACAGGACACTTTTGAGTACATGGTTCCGATTACGCAAGAGGAGGCTAGGGCATTTTACGACAGTTATATCACCACGCTCATCCATGTAGCGAGGTATAACCCGTTTGATATCGACGCGCACCTTGCTGTTGCGAATGAAATGTACAGAGCGGCACGCAAAACAGGGAGCGTGAATTATTGGAAACGGCTTCAATCAGTCGCGCAAAATGGGATTGAGAAAGTAGATCCAGATAATCCAAGACTGCACGAATTGTTGTTGTATCTCGGTTTGTCATCACTACGAATCGAAGATGACACGCTCACAGAAACGTATGACATCGAGGGGCACGTGCGTTTTCCTGGCGAAGAGGAACTTGAGGCAGTACTCGAGTTGGAGCCGGGAAACGAAGTTGCATGGGCGGGTCTCGCGCATGGACGGATGGCACTTTATTATCGTTTGGATACAGAGGGAAAGACAGGTCAAGCAGATGTAAATCGTCAGTTGGCAGACGAAACAATGGAGAAAGCATTGGAAGTAGCGGGAGATAGTTTTGATGTTGTCTCGGTGAATTTCAGAGAGATGTTGTTACGCCGAGGGCAGTTGATGATGCGCCAACAAGTCGATTCTGATTCAGTTACTCAAGAGGAATTAGACCTTGCGGAGAGGGCGGTCCTTGATGCGCAAAATAGACTAATAGAAGTGTTTAACCCAGAAGTGCACAATTTGCGTACAGCAGAAGTGACCGGCCTACTATTGAAATCAACAGAAGAGGGACCCTCAATTGCGATTGAACTTTTGCAAAAACATATTGATCATTTCCCCAAAGACTTTAATCGAGTGCACCTGCTTGCGGCGGTCCTAAAACAAGAAAACAGGCTCGAAGAAGCTCGGGAGATTATGCAATTAATCATCGATGCTCCTCAACAGGCGGTCTGTATTGAATCCGTGGAACAATTCGGTCTGCGTGTTCCTTCAGCACTCTTCTTGGTTGAGCTATCCGCAGGAAGAGCAATCGAAGAAAGCGATGAAGAAAAGAAGGATGGATTCATTAAAGAAGCAAAAGAGAGCAGGGATATTCTCGCAGATTATGTTTCAAATAACGAATCAAATGTTTCGCTTCTTTATGCTGATGGTGTTGTTGCGTTGGCAGAAGGCGATTATTCAACGGCTACAAAGAAGCTTGAGAAGGTGTTGTTCCTCCACCCAAAACCAAGCTCGCAACAGTACCGCTATGCAGCGATCGGGCTTGCAGAGTCTGGGTCGAGAGGATTGGCTGTGGATAGACTTGCAAAAGCGATTGAAGCGGACCCGACAAAACTCGGCAATTATGTTTTGAAAGCTCGCCTAGAAATACAAATGAATAATTACGAAGTGGCGTCTCGTACCCTTGCTAAACTTCCTGCACAAGCGAAATCAGTTCCACAAGTAAGTGAACTCCTTGACATGATTGCAATGGGGAGGACATCTTCTGCAGAATCTGTTTTTACTGATGAGGCTTTGGCATTCATCGCCAAGGCAGAAAGCCTTGCCTCTCAAGGCAAAACGGAAGAAGCGATTGACTCACTACTAGAGCAAGTCACACTAGCAGACCCTCCTGATTGGCGTCTGTATGTTTCGATCTCAAATCTATTTATGAATAGTGGAGATAAAGAAGAGGCAGTGCGCTATAGAGAACTTGCGATTGAATTAAATCCTGCTTCGCAACAATTAAAGGACGAGTTACTTGTTATTTTGAGTAATGGCAAAGTTGAAGCATTGATTGCAGTCGTTAACTCTCGAGGTTTATCAGAACAAGAAACCGCAGAACAATTAGCAGTTAG
>CAZURP010000008.1:0-260 GCA_964623715.1 uncultured Isosphaeraceae bacterium
GTGATGATTGCGACGTCGTTTGCTTGCCTGTAACTTGGCACAGGTGCTGTTTGAGAAAGAGCTAGGGCGGTCAATGCAAAGAGCATTTGTGTATCTTAATCGTAATTCGCTTTGTGTAAGAAAAACGGCTGCAACCATTGAGGTTGCAGCCCATGATACAAAAAGAAACGGCTGCAACCGTTGAGGTTTCAGCCCCTGATATAAAAATAAAACGCGTCCACCGTTGTGGTTTGGGCCGGTTTTTAGATCGAAAAATACCC
>CAZURP010000008.1:270-8510 GCA_964623715.1 uncultured Isosphaeraceae bacterium
TGATCCAAGCAGTAAAAAACACCCGGCGCCAACCTTTTAGGTTGCAGCCGTTTGTAAGAGCTAAAAGTACCGTAAAAACTTAATCGTGTAAGAATTCAGCAACGCCACCAGCTTTTGTGCTTGTGACGTCAGTGATGTCGCCGACCTTGACGTGTGTCAAAATACAGTCAGCGAACTGGCCTTGCCCATTACCAAATTCATCGTTACTAGGTTGGTTTTCATCTTCAAAGAAGATGTTGTCAATCTGTGACTCGCCATTATTATCGAGATACGTCGTTGAGTCAGGGTAAAACGATTCGAGGGTTTCGAGGTGACCATCGCCAAACGCGATGACGCCTTTCCAATCGGCACTAATTCCGTGCAATAAGTTGGACTTAGAATACTTGCTTGCTAAACCGTCTTGCGGGCCACGGTCTCCGAGGAGCGCGAAAGCGGAAGAACCAACTTTCCAGTTCTTTGGTTTACGCTTGCCTGTCAGTGGCATGATGCCGTAACTGTTATTGCAATCGCTATCGCCACCGGTCACGTCGTTACCAAAAACCACGTCCCAGAATATGCCTGGTTGTGTTGTTGAACTTGCGTCGAATACATCGTAATCGTACTCAGTCATTGGTGCAACAAACTCACTTTGCTCGGTTGGAGCAATAAGAATATCTGGCGTGAATAGGTTTTGCATAATGCACATAGAAAGCATCGAAGCGTGATCGTTCACGCTTAAATCTTCTGGGCCACGCCCTTTGATGTAGTTGCCAGTGCCTGGGTCTGCAAGTCGTTGTTGCAAACCTGGGATTGGGAACATACCGTTGTGGCTTGGAGCCCAAAAGGAAAAGCCACTGTAGACTGCCTTTATTTGGGATTGGTCTTTAGTAAGCATTGCTTCGGCTCGAGCACGACCGAGCGCTGGCATCAAGATGCTCAACAGCAAGGCAATAATGGACATCACAACGAGTAACTCGATAAGCGTGAAGCCTTTTTTGTTTGTTTCGTGTTTCATAAAATGAAACCTCCTGTTTGAAAAATATTACGGATAAAGAATATCGTTTGATGTGAGTACGTCAGTCTTTGTGGATTGCACGTTTGTGACCATCCACACATCGCCTGATGCGCCACCTGGGTTGCCAAGGCCTCCGCCCTCGAGTGAGTAGTCACCGAAGTCGGCTTGGAAACTGTTGTCAGGCACGTTCACAAGGTCATCTTGTGGTTTGTACATAACTTCGTCGAACCAGAGCGATTTTGCGTAGTGTGCGGAAGCATCAGCAGAGGCATAAATACCTTCCCATTGTTTGGTCGGACCGTAGAGTTCGAGCGTGGGTGATTTTGTGAAGTTGTCGTTTGATAAATCGCCAGCATTCGCAATTTCAGGTCCACGACTTGAAAGGATGATGTTGTGATGGTCACCGTTGGTCCAAACGTTCTTGATGCGCTGTCCGCAGAGTGCGAGGTTTGCATAGGAAGTATGGCAAACATCGGTAACACCGCCATTGACTTCATCGCCTATAGCGCGTCCCTCACCTGTAAGGTCTGACGAAAACATGGTGTCCCAATACGTATCGTTCGCTGGATCAACTTGGGTGAAGTCATACGCCATTTCAGAAGCGTTTGATCCTTGGTCACCCTTGGCGAGAACGATTGGGTTGTTTTCATTTGCACTAATCAAAATAGTTGGGTCGTAGAAATTGTTGCCAATCATTGAGGAGTGCAACCAGCAAGTTAAATTCGCAGTGTCATCTTGAGGACCGCGGCCTTGTTGCTGTGTGTCGCCTGTCGCGCCAAGGTAACTCCCGCCAAACACACCTGCGTCCATGTCGCTTGCGAGGCGGTTAATTTTTCCGGGGATTGGAAAGCGTTCTTGGTCATCTGATTCAGCAAAAATTGCGAACGATGTCACGATACCTTTCAGTTGGCCTTGGTCTTTACGAGTTCGGGCATTTTCGAGTGCTTTTGATAAAGCAGGTAACAATAGACCCATCAATAGCGCGATGATCGCGATGACGACGAGTAGTTCAATGAGGGTAAACCCTCGAGTGTTGCGTTTCATATTGAATATCTCCATTCATAAAACTTACATGAGAACGATTGTATGTGGGAGAGGGGATGTGCAAGCTAGTACTTTGAGTTGGGATTAAGTCTGACGCAAAATCACAATCGGCACTGAAACACATACCATCTGCCAGATGAAAACGACGAGCGCACGTAGTCTCATAGCTACAGTTGCTCGTGGCGAGTTTCATCTATTCATTGCTATAGAAGATCGTCGCCGCACGTACCAATTACACCAACAAGGTGTTTTTGGCGTCTTGATGTCGACCAGTGCGGCGAATGATGTGCTTGCAAGCCAATGCGACTGTGCGAGCGGGAATGAGTGCGGTCAACTGAATCGCGAAAATAAAGTAACCACGCCGGTCAGAGTCCCCCAAGATACATATATCTATACATCTTTGGGGGTGTGATTGTTGCAGTCAAGTACAAAAATAAAGGAAAAAGTTAAAAAAGGCACTTGCGTCCGATAATATCCAATTAATGATAGAGTCTTACTCGGTAGAAAAGACAGCTTCGACTTCAACAGTCGCTCCAAGCGGAAGCCCGATGGAGCCCATTGCAACACGAGTGTGCTTGCCTGCTTCGCCAAAAATGGCAACCATGAGGTCGCTGACTCCATTTGCAATAGTTGAATGCGCATCGAAGCCAGCGTCAGAGGCAATATAGACGCGTAACTGGAGTACACCAGTAATATTGTCTACGCCTCCGGCACTGTCCGCCGCAACTGCGAGTGCGTTGAGACCACAGCATTTCGCCGCGTTTGTGGCCTCCTCGATGGATTGGGCACTTGGCACGGATCCTTTGAAGAGAAGTTCACCGTGTACCATTGGAATTTGCCCACTTGTTCGAATTTCATCCCCAACTCGAATCGCTGGAATGTAATTCGCAACGGGCTTTGGCGCTTTTGGAAGCGTCAGCCCCAGTTCATCGAGTCGTTCTTGTGTATCCATACTCACCATCATACATTTCATTTGTTTTTGGGGTCAGACACCTGGTGACAGTCACACCGTATTGCCTTTTTTGCATCGAAATTGCCTTGATCGCCGTATGACAGTGACTGTCACACCTGCTTTGGGGTCAGGCACCTTTGGGGTCAGACACCTTTGGGGTCAGACACCTTTTTGCTCGCACCTGTCTTTGCACGGTGTTTTTGACCCGATGGTATGATTCCGCGCATGGAACTTTATATAGATACCGCAAACTTGGATGAAATCAACGAAGCCGCTGCTTTGGGCGTGCTTGATGGTGTGACAACAAACCCTAGCCTGATTGCAAGAGAAGGCGTGGATTTTCATACTCGTATGGCTGAAATTTGCGCAGTCGTCCCTGGCCCCGTCAGCGGAGAAGTCATTTCGCTAGAGCACGACAGCATGATTGACGAAGCAAATGATCTTTTGCAAATTGCAAACAATATCGTCATTAAACTCCCTTGCACCGTCGAGGGTATGAAAGCATGTAAAACTCTTTCCGATAGAAATATTCGAACGAATTTGACCCTTTGTTTTCAACCGCTCCAAGCGATGATGGTTGCAAAGTCAGGCGCGTTTCTTGTAAGCCCGTTCCTTGGCCGAATAGACGATGTTGGCGGGGATGGCATGGAGCTAATTCAACAGATTCGAACGATCTACGACAACTTCGGTTTTGAAACAAAAATCCTCGCCGCATCCATTCGACACCCGTTGCACCTTGTGCAGTGTGCGTTACTTGGCGCGGATGTTGTCACGGTTCCAATGAAGGTCATCACGCAGATGATGCACCACCCTTTGACGGATAAAGGCCTTGAAGGGTTCCTTGCCGATTGGAATGCTCGTACAAAGTAATGTTGTTTTGGGTCTTCCGAGTTTTGTGTGGGTAGAGTGATTCATTTTTTTGCCCCAGAGGGGGCAGAGATCGCAGAGAAAATAGATACACTGTATTCCTCAGCGCCTCAGCGGCGAAACTTAGAACGATCGCAACTCGTGCATCCTTTTATCTTGCAGGCATTGAACCGAGAAAATTGTAATTTGCTGGTATGCCCACTCAAAAGTCTGAAGCCCCGTTAATTTACGAGCAAGAGAATCAACAGCACAATATTGACAATGCAGCTTCCGATGAGCAGCGGTAGCAACATGGACGACAATTCGCCACAGCTATTGCTTGTTGTATTTTGTTGTACTGGAGCGTTGCTTGATGTTGCTTTCGCAACCTCTGCTAATTTTGCAAAGTCGAGTGTCGGCTGCGCAAACTGTGGTGACTTCCCTTGGGCAACAGCGTCAAGGTCCTCAATCAAATCAGAAGCATTTTGGTACCGTTGAGCAACATCTTTCGCCATCATCATCTCAATCACTTGTGAAAAACCCGCGGAAAGCGAAGAATTGAGATGGTCGGGTGGAACGAGCTCCTGCTTGAGATGCCGATGCATTACATCCGAAGGATTCTTCCCAGAGAATGGAACTTTACCAGTCACCATGTGGTAGAGCGTTGCGCCGAGCCCGTAAATATCAGCCGCGGGTGTAATTTCTTTTTTGCCACGAATTTGTTCGGGGCTAATGTAATACGGCGTGCCGTACGCTCTGCCCGCTTCCGCTTCTGCGGCAGCTCTGTCGTCTACCGCACGCGCTAAACCAAGGTCTGCAAGTTTCACATCGCCGTTGTTGGCAATCATGATATTTTTTGGTTTGATGTCGCGGTGAATAAATCCAACTTTGTGTGCGTGCTTGAGTGCAAGCGCAACTTGTCGAATAATAGGTAACGCTTCCTGTTCAGAGAGTTGCTTTTTCTCAACTATCTGTTCGTACACCGTATCGCCGTCAACATATTCCATGACGAAATAATGGTACTCGCCAGATTGACCAACGTCGTACGCTTGCACGATATTGGCGTCGTTTAATTTTGCTGCTGCGCGACCTTCTTTATAAAACCGTTCAAGAAAGTCCTTGTTTTCGGAGAACTTTTTGGGCAATACTTTAATAGCAACAGGTCGGTCTAAGCTTTCTTGTTTCGCAAGAAAAACAGTCGCCATCGCGCCAGCGCCGAGTTTACGAATGATTCGGTAGCCCTGAATACGTTGCGTCGATTTACGAGTATCAAAATCTGTTTGAAGTCGATCAAGCTGGCGCCTTGTCACAAATTGATGGTTTACTAACACGTCGCCGAGAGTGTGCCCTGTTGCGTTGCCTTCAGCATCTTGCAGGAGGCTGGCGCACTCATTTAACTCTTCGGTAGTAACGAGTCCATTATCAACAACGAGCTTGCCCAAAATAGTTTCAAACCCAAATGTCGACGCTCCGGGAGAACCAGGTCTATCGCCGTTGACAGTGGTTGGTTTGGTGTCTTCGGCAGTGCCTGAATCTGAATTGTTTTTTTGTTCCTCGTTCATGTCTCTTTTTGTAACTATTGACGATGATTGTACCCTTGTCAAGCGGGAGCATGTATTTTTGTCCGTTTCATAAAGATGCTTACTGCGGTAGGATGCCCTGACAATGCTGCATGCTATTCTTCAATTAGTACGGAACGAATGTTCGTGAGTGCGTGGAAGTTCCCTCTATTTTTGGCCAGCGGATCTCCGAGACGAGTGGAACTTCTCGCAGAAGCGGGCTTTGACGCGGTTTCTTGTCCTCCTACGATTGATGACGGAGTGTTTACTTGCGGGACTATGGACGCAAAAACATGGGTTCGTTCCCTCGCTGTACTCAAAGCACAGCATGTGAGCCAAATGCGCAAAGAAACAATCGGCACAGTGTTAGCCGCGGACACAGTTTGCGTTGTGGGCGGCGAGATTCTCGGGCAGCCAACAGATGCAAACGACGCAAGGCGAATGTTACTGAAAACAAACAATCGAAGCCACGAAGTGTTCACGGGTTGGTGTTTGATATCACTCGGCGTTGGGACATTGCTCTGCGAGTGCGACACATCAGTTATATCTATTGGGAATGTCAGGGAAGAAGAAATTGATTCGTATGTTGCAACGAACAAATGGCAAGGAAAGGCGGGCGCATATAATTTATCTGAACGCTTGCAAGCGGGCTGGCCGATTACATGTACTGGCGACCCAACAGGCGTCATGGGATTACCAATGAAACGACTGACAGAAGAATTGCACAATTGCACGAGGGAACATTGAACCAATGAACTCACCGTTGCCAAGATGGCTTGATTTTATTGCTATTCCACTTTCTTGGATCTACGGCGGTGTTGTTCGTCTTCGCAACCGACATTACGACAAACAAAAGAACGTGCGGCGTGTCTCGCTTCCAGTGATCGCTGTTGGAAACGTCACAGTTGGCGGAACAGGAAAATCTCCGCTTGTTCGTTGGATTGTGCACCGTTTGCGAGAGCACGGGTACAACCCTGCAATCGTGATGCGCGGGTACAAAGCAGTGAACCCTGAACTTGCAGATGAAGCGGTCGAATACAAAGAAAAGTTTGGCGAAATTGATGTCATTGTTGGTGGAGATAGGTTCGCACAAATATCAAAGTATCTCGAAGAGGGGGGTGAAGCAGACTGTTTGGTGATGGACGATGGGTTTCAGCATCGAAAATTGCACAGAGATTTGGACATCGTCGTCGTTGATTTTTTGCGGGATGCTTTTTCACAGCACATGTTGCCAGCGGGTTGGTTAAGAGAACCCGTGAGCGGTTTGCGGCGTGCAGACGCAGTGGTTGTGAGTCATGCACAAAGTGCAGAGCCGGCTTTCGCGCAGAAAGTACATGAAGAATCGGGAAGCGAACCAATCGCTTGGGCTTCTCATCATTGGACAGCGTTGCATGTACACAACGCAAGTGGGTCGCAAGAAGAGACCCTTTCATGGCTCACCGGGAAATCGGTTGCGATTCGATTAGGTATTGGATATCCGGGGCCAGTCATTGAAGCCCTTGTTCGATTGGGTGCAAAGATAGCACAACAGCTGCCTGCCGGAGATCATCAGCCGTTCTCCAAAACAGAAATCGCGTTACTTGTTGAAACATCAAAGCGCGTTGATGCAATAGTGATGACGCTGAAAGACTGGGTGAAGGCGCGAGATGTGCTCGAGGTTGCAATGCTAGACTGTCCCATTGTGGTACCAAACTTGGTGCTCGATATTGTCGAAGGCGCAGACGCCCTTGAATCGAAGTTACTCAGTGTTCTCAAGTAACGGTTGTCATACAAAAAAGGAACTGTTTTGAATATTACCCAAAAAGAATATGCCACTCGTCGAGCGAAAGTGCTCAAAGTACTAAAGGGAAGCGCGGGTCTCGTGTTTGCAGGCGACGCAGACGCACACCTTGAAAGTTCGTGGAGGCCGCACACTCATTTCGAATATTTAACGGGTGTAACGAACGAGCCGAGTGCGGTGCTTTTGCTTGACCCTACGAACAAAGTCGCGTCAAGGCGCGAAGTTTTGTTGCTTGTTTCACGCGATCCAGAGAAGGAGCAATGGGACGGTTTTCGTCAATCAATCGGCAGTGCCTTGCGAGAGGAAACCGGTTTTGGAACAATCATGCGAACACCGGCGTTGCAGATGCTCTTGAGAGATGTCTCGTCGAGAGTGAAACAGTTCTCAACGTTGATGCCGACTGCTGGAATCGGCGAAGACATTTCGAAAGATTTGGCTGTTTGGAACGAAGTCTGTTTGCGCACTCCAGGGTGTGAGATAATCGATTGCACAAATGTCATTCCTGTGCTTCGAGGCGTTAAGTCACAAGCAGAGATAAAAACGATTCAAGAAGCAGTCGACATGACCGCGAGTGGCTTTGCAAACGCAATGCGTTTTGTTGCACCCGGCATGAATGAGTACAAGGTGCAAGCAACCCTTGAACACGGGTATGCAATGGCGGGTGGGCGCGGGTCAGCATTCCCACCGATTGTCGGTGGCGGGCTGAACAGCACAGTTTTGCATTACAAGGAGAATGACCAAGACCTTGTCGATGGTGATTTGGTGTGCATTGATTCTGGTGCATTCCATGCAGGCTATGGCGCAGATATTTCTAGAACTGTGCCGGTCTCAGGTAAATTCTCAAAACGGCAAAAGGATATTTATGAAATTGTATTAAAAGCAGAAGAGGCAGCAATCCGCGCGGTCAAACCCGGAGTCACATTGCCCGAGCTCGACGCGGTTGCCAGAAGAATAATTACAAAAGCGGGCTTTGGCGATTATTTCATTCACTCAATTGGACATCATCTTGGTTTAGAAACACATGACACTTGTGGTCCAGCTGCACCTCTGAAAAAAGGCGCGGTG
>CAZURP010000008.1:8520-20388 GCA_964623715.1 uncultured Isosphaeraceae bacterium
CCGGGAATATATTTGCCACATCAAGCAATTGTAGTTCGAATTGAAGACGACATTGTTGTAACGGAAAAGGGGTATAGAAATTTATCAAAAGCCATTCCTAAAACAGTTGCAGAAGTTGAAGCGGCGATGCAAGGGTAGCGATGGATTCTTTTGACGAAAAACAAATTGCTGATTCTGCATGGGAATTTTTACGGAGCAACTCGACAGCAACGGTGAAATTTGGCGAACACTCACATGATCTCTCTTATGTCATTGCATCAACAGGCGAGTTAATCATTCCTGCAATGGTAGCCATGTTGCAACCTTGTGACATAGTTATGTTTGTTCCAGAGTATTGCGACAACTGCATGGAGATGCATGTTTCTTTGCAACAGTTTTTGCCTACAGGCGAGCAGGGCATGCTTGCTGATCGATGGAATGTGTACCATGGCGATTCGCCCGATGTGCAATGGGCGCTCGTTGCTATTGACATGGCTCGTTTTCATGAAATGTTTGTTGATGGCGAATCACTGTGCAGAGAGAATCCGTTGGCAGAAACAGAGGCGTCTGTTTGTAAAGAACTGAACATGCAACGCAAGGATGCGGTTCGAGCAACCTGCCTTGCAAAGACGAATGTTTCCGTGAAAGAACCAGTGGTCATCGGAATTGATCCACTTGGTGTCGATATTCGTGCACCGTTTGGGGTTGTTCGCATTCCAACTTTAGAACCATTCGCCTCGGCTGACGATGTGCTGTCTATGTTTTCCAAACGAAACTAGTCGTTGCGCCAAATGGCTTGTTGCGCGGCCGCTTGTAATCGAAACATTTTGTCGCCGGTGATGGTCGTGCATCCAATTTCGATGGCTCGTTTGATGAATGGTGTTTGTTTTGGGGTATAGACCGTGTCGATGATTGTCATGGAAGGGGTGAGCGCCAGCGTTGGCAAAAGAGTTTTCAACGGATTGCCTTGTTCATCGTTGCCGCCCACCATTCCAACGGGTGTGCAGTTGATAATCGTGTCGATGGCTTGAAGTTCGCTTGAGGCTATGAAGCAACCTAGGTCGCTTGCAAGTTGCTCAGCTTGTTCTTCTTTCCGAGTTGCAACAAATACTTCTGCACCCAAGGATTGCATTGCAATAATTCCTGCACGCGCAACGCCGCCACCGCCAAGAATGAGTACACGCTTCGCATTTGGCGCAAGTTCCACAAGCGCCTGTATGTCGGTGTTGTTGCCTGTAAACGTATTCTCAACACAAGTTATGGTGTTTGTCGCACCGGACCGTGTGCAGTTATCATCTTCGGCGTCAAGCAGTTTCATCATATTTTCCTTATGCGGGATAGTGATGCTTGCTCCTGAAAAGTGCAAGGTGTCGAAGTGAGCAAACTCAAGCATGGTTGCCTTGAGGTGTTCCCAGCCACTTGGAATTGGCAGTGGAAGATACACCGCATTCTCACCCGCGAGTTCAAATGCAGCATTATGAAATGCTGGGCTTGCAGAGTGCGCAACATTGTTGCCAACAATTCCATACACTTTCGTCTCGGAATTGATCTCATTAAATCGGTAGAGTGAACTAAGGTCCTTTGTCGTTGGTTGCCCGGGCGCGGTGGCTTCTTGTCCCTCGACGAAAGCGAACACAGCGAATCCCCCAAACTTTGGCGCAAGGACTCGACTCATCAAGCCGTATTCACCCATACACATTGCAATCATTGGTTGTTGCCGCGATGCTAACAAGGAAAATGCTTCGAGATTGTCCCGTAGAGAGCGCGCCCGCCACACCATTTTGACAAGAGAAATCCCCGCAACCATCTGCATTGCAGCTGCACGTTTTACTAAATCTTTTGGCCTGCCGTTCATGTCGTGCCATGAAAGGATGAAGTCTGTATGTTCGCCCTTAAGCACGTCGAGCATGAGGGGATGACGCGTAAGTGTTTCATGTTCGATGTCGATATATCTCGGAGGGCTGTCGCACTCAAGTGCAACACGATACATCGCGACTCGGTCTTCTTCTTCACCTTCAAACATGCCGCCCTCGTCAACGCTTCGACAAGTAACAACGGTCGGCAGAGGAGATTCACTGAGCAGCGAAGGTAGTCGCTTGGAAACTTCTTCAACGCTCAACCCGTCGATACGAATTTCGAGAAGGTCTGCTCCGTCGAGTTGTTCTGGCACACGGGCGTGCACAGAAGCGATCACTAACGTCATGAAGGTGTTATCTCTTTTGCTTTTGACGCAAATGCATCATGGGATGCTCGAACTACATCCATCGTTGCACCACCAAAAGCGTCAAGAAACGCAGCGGCTATTTCAAAGCCGACGGCATTTTCCATCACAACGCTCGCAGCGGGTAAAGCGCACACGTCGGAGCGTTCGTAGTCGCTGCGCGCGTTTTCTCCAGTTTGCAGATCGACGCTGTCCATTCCCTGTAATAGCGTGGCGATTGGTTTCATAGTACCGCGAACGACAATTGGCATGCCGTTACTCATTCCGCCTTCAATCCCCCCTGCGTGATTGGTTGGTCTTGTGAAACCAAAGTTGCACGTGTCCCGATTTTTTTTGTCAAAAAGAATTGGGTCGTGTACTTGCGAACCATGTAAAAGTCCACACTGGGCACCGATGCCAATCTCCACTGACTTAAAAGCTTGAATGCCCATGACCGCGCCCGCAAGTTTTGAGTCGAGTTTTTCATTCCATTGCACGCATGACCCAAGTCCAGGAGGACAACCAAACACATGTGTTTCGCATAGACCTCCAACGGTGTCTTTGTTTTCTTTTGCAGTTCGAATGTGAGCAATAATTGATTTACAAGAAGCGTCGTCTGGGCAATAGGTAGCAGAGTCGTCACGCAACTTGCGAATTTCTTGCCAATTGTCTCGAGTAACTTTGGTCGGCGCAACAACATCAAGCATCCCACGAACAAAACAGAAAACTTCTATGTCAAACTCTCTGAGTAAACAACGCGCGATTGCTCCAGCCACGGTTCTCGCTGCGGTCTCGCGTGCGCTTGCCCGCTCAAGTGTATTCCGGCAATCGTTTGTCCGCCACTTCAAAGAACCCGCGAGGTCGGCGTGCCCCGGCCGTGGTTTATGAATTGGTGGCGTCGCTTCAAGGTCATTGAGGCGGCTGTCTTTGTTTGCGATTTGCACGACAAGTGGCGCACCTGTTGTTTTGCCAAGACGAACTCCTGACAAAAAAATCGCGGTATCTGTTTCAATTGCTTGCCTTGCTCCGCGACCGTAGCCGCCTTGCCTTCGCGCGAGTTCGCTGTTAATAAAGTCAACATCGAGCGTGAGTCCTGCTGGTACACCCTCGATAAATGCGATGCCGCAGGGGCCGTGAGATTCTCCGGCTGTCTTGCATGTTAATGTCATAGTATTGATTGTACGATTACTTTGGCTCCGCTGCCTTGGCGAAGGTAATATCGCTCCCTTGTAACCCAACTTCGATGGTGTCCCCCTCTTCGAATGTACCGTTGAGGATACCTGTGGCGATGGGATTTTCAAGTTGATGTTGAATGACGCGTTTTAGCGGCCTTGCGCCAAAATGCGGGTCGTACCCCTCGTCACAGAGTGCTTCGATTGCTTCTGGCGAAATGGCGAGCGCAAGTCCGCGGTCTGCAAGGCGTCCGCGAAGTAATCGCAGTTGAATTTCAATAATTCCACCGAGTTGTTCTCGTGTAAGTTGATGAAACACGACGGTTTCATTAATTCGATTGACGAGTTCAGGTCGTAGTGATTGTTTGAGTATTTCTAGCACTCGCTCACGAATCTCAGCATCACTCTTTCCAGCCTCTGCCATTGAGAGCAGTTCTAAAGACCCAAGATTGCTTGTCATGACTATGATGGTGTTTTTGAAATCAACTTTTCGTCCGTGCCCATCGGTGAGATGTCCATCGTCAAGAACCTGTAACAAAATATTTGAAACATCTTCGTGTGCTTTTTCCATTTCATCAAAAAGCACAACGGAGTACGGCCGGCGCCGAACAACTTCTGTGAGTCGTCCACCTTCTTCGTAGCCAACATAGCCAGGAGGCGCGCCAATCAATCGAGCGACTGCGTGTTGTTCCATGTACTCGCTCATGTCGATGCGAATCATTGCTTCGTCCGTGTCAAACAAAAACTCAGCAAGTGCTTTGCAGAGTTCTGTTTTGCCAACACCCGTTGGTCCAAGAAACAAGAATGACCCAATTGGCTTTGATGCCTCACCAAGACCTGCACGGTTTCTTCGCACGGCTTCAGAAACGGCTTTGACAGCTTCTGTTTGACCGACGACTCTTGTCGCAAGCGAATCTTCCATTCGCAAGAGTTTATCTCGTTCGCCTTCTTCAAGGCGGTTGGCAGGAATGCCAGTCCACCGCGCAACAACTTCAGCAATTTGTTGCGCGTCGACTTCCTCGCGGACCATGTTCAGACCTTTTTCGCGCCGTTCTTTTAACTTTGCCTCAGCAACGTGCAACCGGTCGTCAAGTTCTCGAAGTTCTCCGTATTGAATTCTTGCTGCAGTTTCTAAATTGCCACTTCGCTGAGCTTGCACGAGTTCGGTTTGCTTTGCATCTATCTCAGTTTTGGTTGCACTGATTTCTTCAAGTTCTGCTTTTTCAATCTCCCAACGAGCAGTTATCTCGTTGTTTTGCTCAGAAAGATCAGCAATCTCTTTCGCAACTTTGTTGAGCCGTTCTTTTGATTCACTGTCCTTTTCTAGTTTGAGTGCTTCGCGCTCGATTTCAAGTTGCAATATTTTTCGGCGTAGCTCGTCGAGTTCTGCTGGCATGGAATCGTTTTCAATGCGCAACTTGCTTGAAGCTTCGTCGAGCAAATCGATTGCTTTGTCTGGAAGAAAACGATCGGCAATATATCGGTGGCTTAGTTGCGCGGAAGCAACAAGCGCGCCATCTTGAATACGAATTCCGTGGTGTGCTTCGTAGCGTGGCTTCAATCCGCGCAAGATTGCGATTGTGTCTTCCACCGTGGGTTGATCAACAAGCACTGGCTGGAACCTGCGAGCAAACGCAGCGTCTTTTTCAATGTGTTGACGATATTCATCAAGCGTCGTTGCGCCAATACATCGAAGGTCACCACGAGCGAGTGCTGGTTTTAACAAGTTTCCAGCGCTCACGGCACCCTCCGCTGCGCCCGCACCAATAATCGTATGTAGTTCATCAATGAAGAGGATTATTTTTCCTTCGCTTGAAGTGACTTCGCGCAAGACTGCTTTTAGTCGTTCTTCAAACTCGCCGCGAAATTTTGCGCCTGCGAGAAGTTGTCCGACATCAAGCGCAATGACTTTCGATTCGCGCATTGAGGATGGGCAATCCCTGTTGACTATTCGTTGTGCGAGGCCTTCGGCGATTGCGGTTTTTCCAACGCCTGGCTCACCAATGAGCACTGGGTTGTTTTTTGATCGGCGACTTAACACTTGCATGCACCTTCGGATTTCTTCATCGCGCCCTATGACGGGATCGAGTTTGCCATTACGAGCAAGTTCATTTAGGTCAATGCCGTATTTGGCTAATGCTTCTAGTTGTGCGTCTGCATTTTCATTGTTCACGTTTGTTACTCCAGACTCTTTACGTATTTCTTTCATGGCTTGTTCAATGTTGCTAGTTGTAACTCCACCGAGCTCTGTGCACTCTTTCGCATCCCCTTTTGCTTTTGCAATTGCTAAAAGGAGGTGCTCCACAGTCGTGTGTGAGTCCCCCATTTGTTTCGAAGTAGTTAACGCATCTTGCAGAACGTGCATAGTTGCTTGCGAAGTTTGTGGCTGTGCACCTGTGACGGTTGGCATTCGATTTAGTTGCGCGGTTGCTACTGTACTGATTCGTTCCGCATCGCCTCCGGCGCGTTTGATAATTGACTTCGGCGCACCCGTTTCATCGGCGAGGAGGGAAACAAGAAGATGCAGCGGAGTGAGTTCGGCGTGCTCCATGGACGTCGCAATTGAGAGCGCTTCTGAAATTGCTTGTTGAGACAGTGTGGTGAATTGTTCCATGTCCATTCGCAGATTATCCACGAAGACTCCTTTTATTTCTACACCCACTCACACCCACCTTTGGGGTCAGACACCTCTATTTAGGTTACGATTCAAGTATTATGCAAAAAAAGCGGATTTTTACATTTCTCCTTGTATTGATTGCAATCACCGGACTTGCTTGGGCGGTTCTTGCTTTCTACTTTTCAAGTTCGCTCGGCGGACCCTTGCGTCATTCTTTTGGTGTTGTTCCGATCGAGCGCCCCTTTACAATCCTCGAGCACACCTTTCGCTTACAAAATAAAACGGATCACGACCTCCGACTGAAATCAGCAACACCGACTTGTGGTTGCACAACCACGGAGTGGCCAGAAGACATTGTCTCACCCGGTGAAGATTTCCTGCTTCCTGTGCAGTTAAAATTACGCCGAAGCCAATTGCGTTCATCGCAGATTCGATTGGAATTTGACTCGGGCGAAATGGTTGTGTTGCGCATTGATGGCATTGGGCGGTTCAAGCAACCGATGAGCATCTCGCCGCCTGCGCTGCCGTTGAAAAAAGGACCTCTTGGTGGGGCGAAGGGGGTTATTCGATTGGAGTGGGATGGTGAGCGACGCCCAGAAAATCCAACGATCGCGTTTCCGGAAGGCATTGAAGGTGAGTTTGATGCGTGGCGGTTTTCGAGCGCCGCTGATCCACACAAAGGAATCCCAGAAATTTGGACGATTCGCCTTCGGCTCTTGCTTGAAGACGAAGCGCTCCAAACGGACCAATTTGCGACTGTCACAATGGAAGGCATGCCACCGCTGAACGTGCCAATCGTTTTGCAAGAAACGAACCAGACAGGGAGAATCAGCGTTGATTGATACGCATTGCCATTTAACAAGCTCACAACTCGCCGATCGTGTGGATGGAGTTATCAAAGACGCCGTACTTGCGGGTGTCACTCGAATGATTACTGTGTCGACAGACGGCGACGATGCGATTGCAGGGAGAGCGCTCGCCAACCGTCACGAAGAAGTTTTTTTTTCGTCAGGCATTCATCCACTCTACGCAGATGGTGAATGGAAGTGGGAATACGTTCTTGAAGCGGCAAAAGACGCAAAATGTGTGGCATGGGGCGAACTGGGGCTCGACCGCCATTACGACAAACCGGATTTCGCCCTCCAATTGAAATTGTTAGAAGAGCAATTGACCATTATTGAGAGCATCGCAGAGGATGACCGTCCGATAATAGTACACTGTCGGCGCGCAGTAGACGATTTGTTGCCCATTTTTGCTGCGAGTTCGATCGAAGGAAACCGTTTTGTGTTTCATTGCTTCACCGAAACACCAGAAGATGCGCGAAAAATACTGGATATTGGGGCGATGATTAGCTTTACTGGTGTGGTGACATACAAAAATGCGCCCGAAGTTGTTGCCTCTGCAGAACTTGTGCCAATAGACCGCATGATGGTCGAAACCGATGCGCCGTATCTTTCTCCAGAACCAGTGCGAAAAATGCGCCCAAATGAGCCAAAAAACGTCATGTGCACCGCTTCGTTTCTGGCACACTTGAAGCGCATGGATGCATGCACTTTCGAAGCGCACACCGACGCGAACGCTGAACGGTTTTTTCGGTTGCCATCGCTTTAAATAGGTATAAAAAGTAGGTTTTTACGGGTGAAATTACTTTGTGAATTGATACTCAGTCTCACTTGATGCTGTCGCGAATCACACTATGATATCCCGCTTCATTGTTTCTTCTAGACCCCATTCATGGTGCCTGGATTTTTTTCATCAGTTGTAGGCTCTCGAGCCTTCTTGACACACCTCACCAAGACGGACCGCACCCCCCAGACCAGCAAGCAAACGAAGGCCTGAAACATTTATGTCACGACAAAGATTTACATTTCCCCGCTGGACGAACCTAGCACTGCCATTCATGATTGTGGCTGGGACAACAACACCTTTGTACTTTGCAATCGTCGTTGCGTATGGGTTTAGCCCACAAGCAACAGACGTTGGGTATATGCCTGAACAGCCAATCCCTTTTAGTCACAAGGTACATGCAGGGGAGTTAGGACTGGATTGTCGCTACTGCCACAACACTGTTGAAGAAACACAACACGCAGCAATTCCCCCAACGCAAACATGCATGAATTGCCACGCGCAACTTCATCCACAAAGTCCAAAATTACAACCGCTCTTTGAGAGTTATGAAACTGGTATGCCCATCGAATGGGTGCGAGTGCATGACCTTCCGCAGTATGCGTACTTTAACCATAGTGCGCACGTTACACGCGGTGTGAGCTGTGTGGAATGCCACGGCCGAGTGGATACGATGGACGTGATTTATCAACACGAAACATTAAGCATGGGGTGGTGTTTGAATTGTCACCGCAACCCAGATCCACATGTACGAAACCCAGACCTTGTTACCCAACTTGAGTGGGGCATTGATATGTCGGACGCAGAAAAAATTGCCCACAGCATCAAATGGCGCGAAATAAATAACTTGAACCCATCACAGGATTGCTCTACATGTCATCGTTGAATGAACCAAACAAAAACGGAAGATCGTGGTGGCGATCGCTTGATGAAGTTGTCGCAACAGAGGAATTCCAAACACAACTGCAGGATGAATTTCCTGAAGGCGCAAGTTCCTTACTCGCAACAGGAGACGATCGTCGTCACTTTTTGAAAATTATGGGCGCATCGATGGCGCTTGCAGGTTTAGGTGTTGCGGGTTGTCGAAGGTGGCCAAAGGAAAATATCGTTCCGTACGCACATCGACCTGAAAACTCAATGCCCGGCATTCCAGAACAGTACGCGAGTTGTTTTGATTTCGATGGTGTTTCCCAAGGCGTGCTCGTCACAAGCAACGACGGCCGTCCAACAAAAATCGAAGGTAATCCTGAGCATCCAGATAGCCAAGGTGCCACCGACGCATTTACGCAAGCAGCAATCCTTGACTTGTACGACCCCGACCGTAGCCGCAAGGTGACGTTCGAAGGAGCGGATTCATCGCTACCGGCATTCAAGGAATGGATGCAAGTTACCTGCCAAGTAACGGCGAGGGTATTGCGGTTGTAAGTGAACCATCGAGTTCACCGACCTTTGCACGAATGCGCAAGGCATTCATGAAGAAAAATCCCCATGCAATGTGGGTCGAGTATGCACCACTTGCAAACACAAATCAACAACGTGGTTTGTTCAGTGCATTCGGTGGGGACTGGATTCCTGTACATTCGTTTGCAAACGCAACGACGGTTGTGTCGCTTGATGCAGACTTTCTCGGCGCTGGACCAATGCAAGTACCGAATACTCGGGGCTGGGCGAAAAGTAGAAAAGTGCACCACGGCAAAATAAGCCGTGTGTGGATTGCAGAACCAGGGCTTTCTGTCACTGGCGCAAACGCTGACGAACGTCGTCCGATGAACCCTGCAGCAGTTGCAACTGTTGCAACCTACATCGCCAAACAAATCACACACACAGACCTTGCAATTGATGGCACAGTCTCACTGACTGCCGACCAACAGGCGTGGGCAGACAAACTCGTGGCGGACTTGCAACACGCAGGCAAACATGGATTGGTGTTAGCGGGTGCGAGCCAACCGCCTTCAGTGCACTACCTTGTTGCACGTATAAACAAAAAATTAGGCGCATTTGGTACAACTGTCAATTATCGCCCAACAGGATCGGGGAGTTCAACTAGGAACTCGTCGATTCAAGAACTAGCAACGGCAATGGACAATGGTTCCGTGCAGGGTGTAATCGTTCTTGGCGGAAACCCAGCGTACGATGCTCCCGCAGAATTAAACATTGCAGAGGCAATCAAAGCGTTGCCGTTTTCTATTCACTTAGCACACAACGCAGACGAAACATCAAAAGTGTGCAAGTGGCACGTGAATGCAGCGCACTGGCTTGAAACATGGACGGATGGCATCGCGGCAGACGGCACGATTTGTATTGGCCAGCCACTCATACAACCACTGTTTGGTGGTTTGAGTTCTTCAGAATTTTTAGCGCTGCTCGCTGGCGAAGATGTGACAGATGGACAGACACTCGTTCGCGCAACCCAGTTTGGCAAAACTGCGGATAATTGGAATCCGAAATGGCGAACAGCGGTGCGCGATGGTGTAGTGAAAAATTCAGCTATGGTTGAGGGTAAAAACCTTACTGTTGCAAACAAGGCTCCAAAGGGAGGAACAGTTGTTGGTGGTGTCGGATATACAGCATGCTTCGTACCTTCTGGCACAGTCTGGGATGGAAGGCACGCGAACAATGGCTGGCTACAAGAGATGCCAGACAGTATTACAAAACTTACATGGGATAACGCTGCGCTGATTTCACCAAAGACTGCTCAAGCGCTTGGTGTAAAACAGGGCGACATGTTAAAAGTTTCCGTGGGAAGCAAAAACATTTCGATTGCTGCGTTGCCAGTCCCTGGTACTGCTGACGATGTCGTCATGCTTCCACTTGGCTATGGTCGAGGGTTCTCAGGTCGTGTGTGCACCGGCGCTGGTACTGATGTGTATCCGCTTCGTGCCTCGATGAACAATTGGTCAGCTCCTGCAAAGGTTTTAGCAACGGGCAAAACGTATGCGCTTGCAACAACGCAAATGCACTTTGGCGTTGACACAACTCCGGGCCATGGTGCGCAAGAACGACTCCCGTTGTTGTTCCGCGAAGGAACGATTGATCAGTACAACGCGGATCCAGCGTTTGCAAAACACGTTGGCCACAGCTCACACTCCCTTTCGATTTTTGAAGAACAACAATTTGTTGGAGCTAAATACAAATGGGGCATGGCATTTGACCTCTCAACATGCACTGGTTGCAATGCGTGCGTTGCAGCGTGTCATGCCGAAAACAATATTCCAATCGTAGGTAAGGACCAAGTTCTTATGGGCAGAGAAATGCACTGGATTCGAATTGATCGATACTTCGCCTTTGGTGCTAATGGTCACGGTGGGTACGATGGTAACGACCTCAAAGCAGTCGCGATTCAACCAATGACCTGTTCCCATTGCGAAAACGCACCGTGCGAGGAAGTGTGCCCAGTTGCTGCAACAGTGCACGACACGGATGGCTTGAACGTGATGGTGTACAACCGCTGTGTTGGCACTCGCTATTGTTCAAACAACTGTCCGTTTAAAGTAAGGCGATTCAACTACTTTGATTATTTCCGTCGTGATCCACTGCGTACGACTGGTCTGCTTCAAGTGCAACCAGACTATTACATAAAGACGCAATCCGGTGGTAAAACATTGCGAGCGATGCAGTTTAACCCAGACGTCACAGTGCGTATGCGAGGCGTCATGGAGAAATGCACCTATTGCACACAACGAATTCAGCGCGTGAAAATCGCAACGAAAAATGCATGGATCAAGAAATCGGATGAACAAAAACAAGCCGATCAGCGTGTGGCTGTTCTTGATGGTTCCATTGTCACAGCATGCGAACAAGCATGTCCAGCAGGCGCCATTGTGTTTGGCGATTTGATGGACAAAGAAAGTCGCGTGTCAAAACTTCATAACGAGAAACGGTCTTACGAGATGCTCGAAGAATTGAACATTAAAGCTCGCACAAAATATCTTGCGAGATTGACGAATCCAGTCGATGGTGCCGTCGCGACGGAAGGCGGTCATCACTAATGACAACCGTTCCAGTAAATAATCTAGACAATACCGGCGAAGACCCTTCAAATCGCCCGCAGTTGATTCTGAATCACAAGGACTTCGGTTCTGTGACTACAGATATTCTTCGCGCGAACGAATCAGCTAAGCCGCCAAAATCTTGGTACTTCGCGCTCGCAGTGTCCTTTACGATGATGTCGTTGCTTGGCGTGATGATTGGCTACCTCATCTTTACAGGCGTTGGCGTTTGGGGAAACAACAACCCAGTTGCTTGGGGTTATCCGATCGTCAACTTCGTGTTCT
>CAZURP010000009.1:0-5696 GCA_964623715.1 uncultured Isosphaeraceae bacterium
CAACCTTGACACATCAAAGTCCTCGCTGGTTATTGCGGGGAAAAAAAGAGATTCCGAGCTTGCTGCGAAACAGCTCGCTATTGACCTTGCTGATCTTGCATTCAGGGCTTGGAGGGAAGGCGATGTTGTGGCGAAGCGACAACAACTTTTGCTCGCGGTACAAACTGCAGAAAAGGATTACCAAAGACTGTTTAAGAAACACGAATCCTCTGTAACCCTATATGAAAAGAAGTTCTTAAGCAAAGACGAGCTTGATCGAGATGAAATTTCGTTATTGAACGCTGAAGCAAAATACAAAAAAGCGAAGTTGGACGTAGATGTATATGAAAATTACATCTACAAACAAGAAGAGCAGCAAAAGCAGTCGAGCCTACAACAAGCGATTGATGAACTTGACCGAGCGCAAGATCGATTGGCTTCTGAGTTAAACAACCTTCAGGCAACTGTTGATGCGAGAATAAACCAATTGGGGTCACAGGTTGAAAAACTTGAGAAGAGAAAAAACCAACTTGAAATGTGTGTTGTAACGTCGCCGGCTTCGGGAATGGTTGTGTATGCGACAAGTGTTGGGGACAGAAGAGACGAGGGCGAGCCGTTAAAGGTAGGTAAGGGGCTACACCGCAACGAGCTCGTTATGATGATTCCGGACATCACAAACATGATTGCTCGGGTAAAGGTGAACGAGGCGTTAAGTGGTCTAATCAAAAAAGGACAAGTGGCAACGGTAATATGCGATGCGTATCCAGATGATGTGTTTGATGGTGAGGTCTTGTCTGTTGGGGTTCTTGCGGAGGGTGGGGGGTGGAGAGACCCAAACAGAAGAGATTACACTGTTGAGATAAAAATAACTAGCGCGGGAAATGTTCGGCTAAAACCATCCATGCGTTGTTCTGCTGATGTCTTTGTGGAAGATGTCACGGATGTGCTCTATGTTCCAATACACGCAATACATCGAGCAGGAAAGGTGGTGTGGGTCTGGCTTCAACAGGGAAGTGGCTATGCACAACACCCGATTTCTCTGGGCAGGTTTAGTGATTCGTATGCTGAAATCATCGGCGGTATTGCGGTTGGTGATGTTGTGTTGTTGCGAGAGCCTTCGCCTGGACAAGTCGTCGAACGACTTGCTACTGGAGAGTAACAATGAACCAGAAGAAAATTGTTGTTGGGGTTACAGGTGCTTCTGGAGCGCCCTATGTCTCAAAGGTACTGCGTTTATTGCTTGAGGCGAACGTTGAGGTGCACCTTACTGTGTCGTCTTTGGGTAAGCGTTTGTTGTATGAAGAATCATGCATCACGTCAATTAGCGCAAGCGGTTTTGGGCTTGAAGAGTTTGAACACAACTTTGTTGTGTATGGCGATAAAAACCTCGGCGCTTCAATTGCTTCTGGATCATTCTTGCACGACGGGATGATTGTGCTTCCCTGTTCAAGCAACACGCTTGGTGCAATTGCAAGTGGAACCACAAGCACGCTTGTGCAAAGAGCCGCAGCGGTATCGCTCAAAGAAAGAAGGCGACTTGTGCTGGCACACAGAGAGTCGCCCATTAGCCTGATTGATGTTAGAAACATGTGCGCCGTGACTGAGGCGGGGGGAATAATGGCTCCATTGTCGCCTGGTTTTTATATGGAACCAAATACAATCGATGATCTTGTTGATTTTATGGCTGGAAAGCTCGTTGACTTAGTAGGAGTAGAGCACAATATGAAGGTGCGGTGGAAATCAAGCGTGTAGTTGTGTTACACTTTTGTTATGAAATGTTTCATTTTTTTATTGAGTGTTGTTTTTGTGGGGTGTACTCCGGTTGCGACATATCCACCAATCGAAAATGACGCCACCCTTGCATTCGCTGATTCTTCGAACGAACCAATTCCAACCGTGTTCGCTGAACTTTTACAATATGCACACGAACATTATGGTGGGATGGACACCATTGTGTTTCGTTTGCCAGATGGTGTAACGAATGAAACGTATAGAATCGTTTCTGAAAAACTTGGTGGCGCAGTCCCGCTAACTTCAAGGGATGGTGTTGCTTATTACATCACTGAACTTCGGAAGCGTCCGTTTCACGCAGAGGCCGATATTATTTTTCCCTCATCCACGGGTCGATACGAACAGGCAACCCTGTATTTATCTTCGTCGCTCTTGGAGCCGTGGCGCGTGCTCCGTGAGCGGGTTTGGCTTGTTCCGGTGAGTACCCTGCCAGAACCGAATTATTCAGTTGGAAACGAGTGAGATGTCAAACGAAACGTTATGGTTAAACGAAGCCATTCTTGAGGCAGAACGCTCTTGGGAAGAGGGTGGAATTCCAATTGGTTGTGTTCTTGTTGGAAGCGACAATAGTGTTGTTTCTCGCGGGCACAACGAGCGGGTGCAAACGGGTGATCCAACCGCGCACGCTGAAGTTGTTGCGTTTAGAAACGCCGGGCGGAGAAGAGATTGGAAAGAGTTAACTTTGGTCTCAACGCTTAGTCCGTGCATAATGTGTGCTGGGACAACCTTGTTATTTGGGTTAAAACGCGTTATTGTCGGAGAAAATAAGAATTTTCTTGGCGCAGAGGACATAATGTGTTCGAATGGTGTGCAAGTAGATGTCTTAAATGACGATCGTTGCATTGAGTTAATGGAGCGAATGAAAAAAGAAAAGCCCGATTTGTGGGCTGAGGACATCGGAAAATAGGAAGGAGTTTGTGTATGAAACGACCAATCACATTAAAACGGGCACAAACAGTGCGGCCTAAAACAACCACTCGAACAAGTGTAAAGATTCGCCGGCCAGCGGTGCATAGTTCCCCAACAACTAGACCACACAATACTGCAAAATAATTATTTTCCATTGCGCGGGTTGGTGGTTTATTAATTATAACATTCGTTTATAACTAAAAGTATAGGTTACGTTTCAATCAACATTGAAACTGCGTTCCCACCACCAAGACACAGGCTTACAATTCCACGTTTACCACCCGTTCGTTGAAGGTGGTGAATAAGTGAAACTAATACGCGTGTGCCCGAGGCACCAATCGGGTGGCCGATTGCGACACCGCCACCACCAACGTTTACTTTTTCTTGATCAAGTCCAAGGTGCCCAAGGTTTTGTAATACTTGCACTGCAAAAGCTTCGTTGATTTCAAACAAATCAATGTCGTCGATTGTTAAGTTATTACGCCCAAGTAGTGCCGCAATACCAAGACCGGGCGCCGTGAATATCTTCTTTGGTTCAACGCCGTGTGTGTTGTAATCGATAATTTTTGCGAGCACCCGCGCTCCTGTTTTTTCTGCTTCTTCTTGCGACAGAACAATGACCGCTGCGCCACCATCTGAAATTTGGGAGGCGTTTCCCGCTGTCACTGATCCTTCTTTTGCAAAGGCAGGTCGTAATTTTCCAAGAGATTCAGCTGTTGAATCCGCACGAACGCCCTCGTCAGAAGTTACATCTGCGCGCTGTTTAATTTGCCCTGCTTCGAGTGGAACTATTTCATTTTTGTACCAACCTTCGTCAGTTGCTTTTGCTGCGCGGGCGTGTGATTGTGCCGAGAGAGCGTCTTGTTCCTCTCGTGAAATGTTAAATTCTTCTGCTGTCCATTCTGCGGCACACCCCATTCCCCAGTTTTCAAATGGGCACGTGAGCCCGTCGTGTTGCATGTGGTCAATCAACTTTCCCTCACCAAACTTGATTCCACCTCGAACGTGGGAAAGGTGTGGGGAGTTGGACATATTCTCCATTCCCCCCGCAACAACAACCGTGTTGTCACCCGACTTAATGGATTGCGCTGCTTGCATGACGGACTGGAGCCCGCTCCCGCACACTTTATTCACGGTGACTGCTGAGATTGTGTTTGGCAGCCCTGCTTTAAGCGCGGCCTGCCTGGCAGGGTTCTGCCCAACGCCGGCCTGGAGCACGCACCCCATAATGCACTCGTCGACAGACTCGACATCTACTCCAGTGTCTGTTAAGACTGCTTTAATTGCAAATGCTCCAAGTTGGGGGGATGGAACTCGGGAAAGTCCTCCAAAGAAGCGGCCTACGGGTGTTCGGCGCGCTGCAACGATTACGGGTTGGTTTGCTGGGTTTGTCATTGGTGATTCTTGTATCTTTAATGGAATATGGAGATTTCGGTTAGAATAGGGTTTTCACCTATCACGCGTTTATTGCGACATCGTACCGAAACTACGGTGGAAAGGTATTACCCATGGAACAGAGTTGGACAGAAGACAATCTAGAAAGCTTACAAAGCCACATTCTTGCTGAAGAGCAAAAACATCCTGGTGCCACAGGGGAGTTTACATGGATTATTTCAGCAATCTCGCTTGCGACGAAGGCAATTGGAAACAAGGTGCGATGTGCACGTATTCAAGATGTTATTGGTGATGCTGGTAAAGTCAATGTACAGGGTGAATCCCAGCAGAAACTTGACATTATTGCCAATGAGATAATTATGCACTGCCTCGGTAACCGTGAAAATGTGGGGGTGCTTGGAAGCGAAGAAAACGAGACACCGTTTTTGCTTCGTCGCCGCGACGAGGGTGGTCGATACGCTGTGTTGTTTGATCCGCTAGATGGCTCTTCAAATCTTGATGTTTCGGTTGGGGTTGGCACTATTTTTAGTGTGCTTAGGCTCTCAGACGAGGGGTCTCGAGAAGAAGCGATGTTACAAGAGGGCTCAAAGCAGGTTGCCGCTGGCTATGTTTTGTATGGGTCATCCACGGTGTTAGTGTTAACAACTGGTAATGGGGTGGACATGTTTGTACTCGACCAGGCAATTGGATCGTTTGTGTTGGTTGCTAAAAACATAAAAATTCCTTCGGAAAACAAAACGTACTCAACAAATGAGGCATACACAAACAAGTATGGTGAATACATTCGAAGCTACTTGAGGTGGGCGCACGAAAATGAGTATTCAAGTAGGTATATTGGCTCAATGGTCGCTGATGTACACAGAATTTTATTGAAGGGTGGGGTGTTCTTGTATCCACCAACATCAGATAGGCCTGATGGAAAGCTTCGTCTTATGTATGAAGCTAGTCCAATGGGAATGATTATTGAACAGGCGGGCGGCAAGGCGGTCGCTTGTGGGGAACGAATATTAGATATTGTGCCCGATGGGCTTCACCAACGTACAAGTGTCATCCTTGGTTCAACAGACCAAGTGGATGCGGTTTTAGAACATATTACACAATGATTACTACTGTAGAAACAGCTGTCGCACTTCCGAAAAATTCAAATCAAGCCCTGGGGATTGGCGCCTTTGCTGTCGATTTTATGTCGGGAGCAATAGGGGAACCTGCACAGGAGGTGTTCGATCGCACTGCATTGTTTTTTACCGATGCTGTTCTTTGCGGACTCTCGGCTATTGCAGTAAAAACAAACGCGCCAACGGTACTGCGGGCTGAGGCGCTTGGTTTTCCGACAGAAGTAGGTGGGACTGTTTTTGGTTCGACACAATCCGTTGCTCCAGAAAAGGCAATTCTTGCAAACTGTGCGGCTGTGCGGGAGTGGGATTCCAACGGAACGAATTTTGGGTACAACCCTGACCTTGGACACACCGCCGGTGAATTTGGACACAATGATTTTTACGCTGTGCCTGTCGCTGCTGCGCAAGTAATGGGGCTTGATGGTGCGGCCACACTTCGTGGAATGGTGTTGCTCGATGAGATCAGAGGGCGGCTTGCTGAAGTGTTTAGTTTAAAAACATATAAAA
>CAZURP010000009.1:5706-20279 GCA_964623715.1 uncultured Isosphaeraceae bacterium
TTCTGCGGCTGTGTTTGGGGCAATGTGTGGAGCAACCGCAGAACAAATTGAATCCGCTATTGGAATGGTCGTTGCACACTATGTGCCCTGGCGGGCGATTCGTGCGGGTAAGCAGCTGTCCGATTCAAAGGGGTCGTCGGCGGCTATTAGTACTGAAGTTGCTGTGTTGTCTATGAAGCGATCAATGGCTGGATTTATGGGTCCGCGCGATATATTTAGGAATCCAGAATCGGTTTTTCGCTATTTCGAACAGACCACTGGCGACGCTCCTTTTGATTTAAATTTATCGCACAGTGGGAGTGATTTTGCTGTGATGGGAATGCATTTTAAGATTGGTTTATATGAACACCAATCTGCAGGAGCTTTACAGGGGCTACTTAATCTAATTCAAGAGCATCCTGAAATTGCAAGTACCGCATACGAACCAGCGTTTGGAATCATCGGTGACCCCGCAAAGCGTGACCCAAAAACGAGACAGTCTGCGGATCACTCTATGGTGTATATTGTTTCTACCATGTTGCGGAAGGCGAGTGAAATTGCCAACACTGATGGTGTTGATTTCTTTTCGAAATCTAATGATGATGTGTGGAAGCGAATCATGTTGACCCCATATGATTTTGATAGCGACGCCATCCACAATGAATCAACCCGAGCAATTATGGAAACTATTTTCTTTGAGCATGGTGGTGAAGATTTCGACAAAAATTATCCAGATGGTATTCCAACATCGGTACATGTGACGATGAAAGATGGTTCTTCGTTTGACAGTGGTCTTGTGATGTATCCAAGTGGTCATGCGCGGAATAGAGTTTGCAACCTAGAAGATATTCTTCAAGCAAAATTTGCGATGCATGGACAAATAGCCATGGACAATCCTGAAGAGTTAATCAAAGATTGTCTTGGTGTTGGTGGTCTTGACGCCGTCGGTATAAAAAACATTTGGGATGTTGAAATAGCAGATAGACCAATCTACAAAGATTAAGTGTACAAACATATGATTTTGTTGTGTCGGTGGTTCGCAGACACACGTCTGCTTGGTTGTTTATTCAAACAAGTAATCGAGAAGTTCAATAACGCCTTTTCCTTGCGTTGCAATGGTTTCAAAAATCTTTCTACCAGAGGAAATATCGAGGAGCTCTCGAACAAGCGCACTCTCGCCGTCGTAGTCTGCTTTGTTCACGACGAATATGTCGGCTATTTCAAGAATGCCAGCTTTGTCCATTTGTACAGAGTCACCCATGCCTGGGACTAGAACCACAACTGTTTTATCAACAACGTCCCGGATTCCAACATCGTTTTGGCCTGCACCAACCGTTTCAACAAACACGTTGTCAAAACCCGCACCACCAACTAGTTCAAGAATTTCAGGGAGCGTAGTGTAGTCCTCTCCGACGCGGGCCAAGCTTCTGTAAAAAACGTTTTCGTCGACGGTGTTAAAGTCAACACGCAAACGATCACCCAGCAGTGCGCCGCTTGAAATTGTGGACATTGGATCGAAGGCAATGATTGCCATTTTTTCACCACGCCGAACACATTCCGCAGCCATTGTTGCAGATAGTGTTGATTTGCCCGCACCTGGCGAGCCTGTCAGCCCGACAACTTTGTTGGGCCTTCGTTTTGGTGCATCTATTCCCTGCCCTTCCTCAACAAGGCTGATGTTTCTTGCTAATTCTGCGAGGGGGGAACCGTTTCCTGTAATTGGCTCGTGTTTCTCGGTTGCTGTTTTTACTGCTTCAACAATATCTAACATTGTTGTGCCGGTGTGGTAGACACCCCGAACGCCACAATCGAGCATTGGCTGGATGTCTTCTTGTGGAATAATTCCACCAATATCGACTGTCAAATCGGGGCGGCCAACCTGTTTTAGTTCGTTTAACAAGCGCGGAACAAGGACAAGGTGTGAATTACTCATCATTGAGCACGCAATCATGTCCGCGTCCTCGTCTCGAGCGGAAATAGCAAGGCTTCTTGGCGTCTGCCAGAGGCCGGAATAGATAACATGAATCCCACTGTCTCGAAGCGCCCGGGCAATGAGTTTTACGCCTCGGTCGTGCCCATCAAGTCCCATTTTCCCAAGCAAAACTCGTGGTCTGTGTGGTAAACCGCTACAGCGGTCTGTTTTCTCGAGCTCGGTTGTTGGTGTTGTGGTTGGAGAAGCCATAGAGCTTCATTATACCACCCGCGGCAACCAATAAATGTGGCGGTTGAAAATACGTCTCAGAGCCAAATTAATTGTCAGTTCGTTATCGTACACATCTAATGTCTACCACCATCCAAGAAGAGATTGCCCAGTCACTACAAACTGCCTTTGGTGGCGTGCTCGAGATAGATTCAGGCACTGTTGATCCGGTTCTTCGAAGAGCACAGAGGCCAGAGATTGCTGATTTTCAAGCAAACGGCGCCATGGGGCTAGCAAAGAAATATGGGATGAACCCAAGAGAGCTAGCAGAGAAAGTTGTTGCTATTGTTGATTTTGGAGATGTCGCAGAACGGCCAGAGGTTGCTGGTCCTGGTTTTATCAACATAAAAATACACGACGGTGCCCTGGCTTCTTTTGTAGAGAATATTGATTGTGACTCTCTTGGGGTTGAGCCTGACGAAGACCTGCACGCGGTTGCTGTTGATCTGTGTGGTGTTAATGTTGCAAAACAATTACACGTTGGGCACTTGCGTGCAACTATTATTGGGGATTCCATTGCGCGCATGTATGAACGGGTAGGCAGGAAGGTCTACAGAGAAAATCATCTTGGTGATTGGGGTCTTCCAATTGCAATGGTGCTTGAGCAGTTGCTCTCGTCAAAGGTTGATCTGGATACCCTATCAATCGAAGATCTTAATATTGCGTATAAAAACGCAAAACTCATTGCTAAAGATGAATTACGCGGAGAGAAAGCCGCCAAGGATTTACAGGCGGGGCCGCATCGGTTCATTGAAATTGAGGAACAAAATAAAGGCGCCATCGACGCACAGATTTCTGCTAAAAAAGTACTTACTGCACTTCAGCAAGGCGATGATTACTACGTGGCTGGTTGGCAAAAATTAATTGATTGCACGATGCGCTCAGTGTTTGAGTCTTTAGATTTGTTGAATGTAAAAATTGGACCCGAAAATAGCCGCGGTGAATCTTTTTATCGTGACAAACTTGAGGATGTGGTGGACGCATTTGTTGAGAAGGGGATCGCCATAGAAGATGATGGGGCTATTGTTGTTCGGTTCAAAGACCAAGAGCGAGGGATGATTATTCGAAAATCAGACGGTGGTTTTTTATATGCAACGACCGACCTAGCTGCAATAAAATTTCGAACACAGGAACTGAAAGCAGACCGTTTAGTGTATGCGGTTGATGCGAGGCAACGCGACCACTTTAAAGATTTGTTTGATGCTGCATCGCTTATTGGGTGGAACAAAACACCTGACGGAACGAGTGCCATCTTTACACATGTGCCATTTGGGTCTGTCCTTGGTGAAGATAAAAAACCACTCAAAACAAGAAGTGGTTCAAGCGTCACGCTTTCTTCACTTTTACATGAAGCTATCGACCGTGGAACCGGTGAAGTACTGAAACGATCAAAGGACCCAAAGTCACCAACAAATGGAATGTGTGATGAGGATTTGCAAATAATTGGAAGACAAATTGGTATTGGTGCAATTAAGTACGCCGACCTATCAAACGACCTTGTTCGTGATTATGTGTTTGATATGGATCGCATGATTGCATTTGAGGGGAATACTGGTCCGTATATTCAATACGCGTGCGCAAGAATTTCTTCGCTCGTCAATCGGGGTGGTGATGGCGGGGGCGCACCACTGTGTATCCAAGAGCCACAAGAGCGGGCGCTTGCGCTTAAGTTGCTCCAATATAACGGTGTTTTACATGACGCCATCTCATATTTAGAGCCACATCGACTTTGTACGTGGTTGTTTGAATTAACCGAGGCGTTCAGTTCATTCTACCAGTCGTGTCCTGTGTTAAAACTTGAAAATAAAGAAACAAAACATTCACGCCTACGGCTTGCAGATGTAACAAGGCGAGTCATTGTTGACGGGCTTGATATGCTCGGCATTGAGTCGCCCGAAAAAATGTAAGAAACAAAGGTATCCAAATCAATGAAGTGTAGTACTCTAAAATTTTACGTCGGCCTGTTGTTGTTACTTGGGGCAATAGTTGCGTCGATTATGCTCGCGGGCACAGGGCTTGGTTTGTTTGAAACTATCCCTGGTTGTGGCGAAGGAAGTGGGTGTGACACTGTCACAAATGGTCCGTGGGGAATGGTGCCCATTGTCAATCTTCCGGTTTCGTTTTTTGGCCTTGCGTGGTTTTTAGGTCTTGGAATTGGTTGGGTGTCGGGTGGTGGTTCATCCCGATGTTTCAAAATCACTGTCTTTATTGGCGTGTTAGCATCTCTTGGGTTTGCTGGAGTTATGCTTGCCATAGGGAGTTTTTGTAAGTGGTGCGCATTAGTGCATGTGTGCAATGTTCTGTTTTGGCTTTTCTGTGCCAATATCTTTTGTAAAAAAAATTGCGATACGCGCAGTGGTGCCAATAAGAGCGGTGGTGTAGTGTGGGTGTTTTTTGTGGTGTTCCTTGTTGTGTTTGGAGTTATCAATAATTCTATCGCTTCTAAGAATCAGCAAAAGAGTGAGGAAAACATTAAACAGATGAGTTCTGGGGATATTGACCAATCAACACTCAAGCTTCTCGAGGGTGGACATAGGATTGGCTCAAAAGACGCGCCAATCCAAGTAGTTATGTTCACTGATTACCAGTGCCCTGATTGCAAGCGAATCGAGGGTCAATTAGCGGAAGTTATGAACAAGCGTAATGATGTGTCGGTTGTTGTAAAGCATTTTCCGCTAAATTTTGATTGTAACGACACTATTGGTGAATTCAAACTTCATGGCAACGCGTGCTGGGCAGCAAGGGCTGCGGAAGCTGCGTCGATTGTAGGGGGCCAAGCAGCCTGGGAAAAAATGCACACGTGGTTGTTTTCTCAGAAAGGACAGTTTACCGACAAGGATTTCGCGAGTAGTTTGACTGCCCTTGGTTTTAACTCTCAAGAGATTATCAACGTCATGATGGGTGACAAAACACTCGCAACTGTTCGGGAAAACTGTCTGGACGGCAAGGCGCTCGGTGTATATTTCACCCCAATGGTCTTTATCAATGGTGTTGAGTATCTCTGGTATTACGGTGGGTCTGGTTCTATTCAAAACACTATTGATGTTGTTGCAAGCGAAATCGAAAATGGAAATGCTGTCACCGTAGCGCCTCCGGATGCTAATAAAAAACTTGTCGAAGATTGGCGTAGGGGAAGAAGGCTCCTTCTTCCAGGTAGCGATACACTCTCTTGGACTGGCGGGGGTGATATTGAGTTTGTTGTTTGGGGAGATTACCAGGCGAACCTTTCGAGGGAGCTTGATATGGAGATAAAGAAAGCAATAGAACTACATCCAGATAAAATTACGTACACGTTTAGGCATTTTCCAGTTGATACCGCTTGTAATGCTGGGGTAGCGTCGTTTCCAACAAAATACGATGGGTCGTGCGTGTTAGCAAAACTTGTCGTTGCGTGCGATGGTCTAGGCGGCGACCGCGCGAGGTGGGCCATGCATGATTGGTTAATTTCAAGAAGTGGTACTAAAATTAATATAGCCGAAGCAACAGCGAAAGCCGAAGAGTTTTCCGGAGTCGACAACGAGACGCTTCAAGCAGTGCTCGTTGGCATGAATGTGAACAATCAAATGCGAATGGATATTCTTGCAAAAAATAATGTTTGGCGAAAATCAATTCCCGTGCTTATGGTTGATGGTCGGTTTGTTCCGCGGTGGAGAAGTAAGGATGTGCCGGCACAAGAGATGTTTTCTCAGATGATTCAATCGGTGGAGGATGAAGGCGTGCCAGTAGGAACCAATTGATATATTTTTCCAGCCCTAGAGTAGGGTGATTCAAAACCACAGGCAAGTATTTCTCCGCTTGGAGTCTCCCCAAATGAGGATATGGCGAGCGGGGACCCTTTTGCTATTTTCGCTGCTGTGTATTTCTTGTTTTCTCCTGTTGGTGGTGAGAGTGCCCACACCCTTCTAGATAAATAATCAGAGAAAATGTATTTCCCAGAGAGTTCTGGGAGCAGCGTGCCCCTGTAGACAAACCCACCCGTAATCGACCCGCCCTGCCTTCTTCCATATTCATACACCGGATCACTTGTCGTGTTTTCTGTTTTGTTTTTCATGAATGAGTGAAATCCCTCACGGGCATTCCATCCATAGTTTTGCCCCTTGTGAACAATGTCCACCTCTTCCCATTTATTTTGCCCAACATCTCCAACCCAAAGCTCGCCCGTTTCTTTATCAAAACTCATGCGCCACGGGTTGCGAAGGCCAATCGCCCAAATCTCTGGTCGTGCAGACTCGTCACCAACAAATGGGTTATCCGGTGGAATAGAATAGTTTTTTCCATTCGCTTTGTTGTTGGGATCTATTCGGATTATTGAAGCAAGGAGCGTCATTTTGTTTTGCCCATTTTCGTGTGGATCGTTCGAGGCGCCGCCGTCGCCTATGCCCACATATAAATGTCCGTCTTTGCCAAACATAACAGTCCCGCCGTTATGGTTTCCCCACGGCTGTGGAACTTCTAGCAACACCTCCTCCGTTGAGGTGTCAATCGGTGTTTCTAAATCCATGTTTGTAAATTTAGATAGAACACACCTTCTTGGTTCTTGCGCGGTGTACCACACATAAATTTCCTTATTGTTTTCGTAATTTGGATGGAAAGCAACAGAGAGAAGTCCCTCTTCTGAATGGTGCACCGCTACCCTGTCGCACATATCTAAAAAAATTGGTTGATTTTGTTCTTCTTTGTTCGTTGATACACGGCGCACTATTCCTTCTTTTTCCACAACATATAAATATGCTTCAGTCGTGCCATCAAACACAACTTGTACCGGTTCGTTGAACTCAAGAGATGTGTGTATCGGCTCAAACAACAGAGGCTGGGTGAGTAAAGAAGAAAACAAAATTATCGATGTGCTATACATGGGGGCATGTTATCAGGGTCACCGTCTCCTATTATTTTTACTGTTCCTTTACTGGACACTGTTATCGTGATTGTTCCGTCCACCGCCGTGCAATATCTTGTTGTTTTGTTTGGTATTGTCCAGTTGTCTTTTGCGTGCCTTGCTCTATTTGTTGATTGAATCACCGCAACGGGCTGCATAAAATCGACTAGGCTTTGTGACTCGGGGCTCCATTGACCGTGGTGTGGCAATTCCAGTACATCTGTATCTTCAGGAATTGTTTTCATCAATTTTGTTATTTGCGCCTCGTCGATGTCTCCGGTAAACACAATTTTTCTATCGTGTGCTTCTAGAAGCAACACTATTGAAACGGCGTTTGACGACCTGTGTGATTCATTCTTTTCTGGAGACAGCATGGTGATTGCTAGTGCTCCACTACTCTCCTTCCAGCCCTTTGACGTTGTCACTACTTTTGTGTTGTAGTGGAGCAGCTCTTTTAAAACCATTTGGAGTGGTGGCGTTTGGTTGTGTAGTGTTTGCGAAGTAGTAATAATTTTTTTTATGGGCACCGTTTGCATTACATCTAGTATTCCAACAACATGGTCTATGTCGGAGTGTGTTATTACCAATGTGTCAATCGTGGTAATTCCAAGTCTTCTTATTGTTGGTGTAATTTTTTCTTTGCCAATATCAAAATTATTTCTCGATCCGGCGTCAATCATCATGGTGTAATCGCCATGTTGAATTAGGTGACACGTTCCGTGGCCAACATCAATTGTTGTGATTTTGGTTTGAAGTGGCGGAAGAGTAGAAGCGTATATTGAAACACTTATCCCTATAATTGCAATAAATATAGCCTTCCCTCTTTTTCGTATTTTTACTGCCCACACCGTGAAGCTCGCGAGCGTTACCAATACGCAGTACCAAGGAAAATACAAACCAGAATAAAAACCAAGTGGTATCGATTTAATCGACTCGCAAACTAGGACAAAAAGAGAAAGAAGTTGTTCGAATGTGTATTGCGCAGGAAAACTAAGTGTTTCTGAAAACACACCCAGTAGGATTTTTATCATTCCGCACCAAAGTGTGAAAACAAGCATGATTGTTGATGGAATGTTTGACAGTATGGTAATTGGTGCGAATGTTCCAAACATGTATAAAATTATTGGTGCAGACACGAGCCATGCGCACAGGCCGGCAACCCAAAGATTGGAAACCCAGCGCCTTGCCATGTTTCTGCTAAGAGCATTCACGTCAACGGGACCCAATAACCTCCAGACTATTCTTGGTAACAAAACACAAAACATAGACACAACTAAAAAACTTAACTGAAAACTTAGAAAACTGCCCGCTGTTGGGTAGCTAACCAAAATGACAATTGCCGATGCTCCAACAATTGAAATCACTTTGCTTTGTATGTATAAAAACTGAAGACTGAGAAGTATTGAAATCGTAAGTATTGCCCGAATAACCGAGGGCCTTGGATCAACCAACAATAACATTGAGATAGATAGGGTGATTGTGATGATAGTTGCTTGTTTTTTTTTAATTCTACAAATTGACAGAATTGTTGAGCAAAACAACAAAAGTATTGCTATGTGCATCCCGCTCATTGCAAGAACGTGTGACATGCCGGACCGCCTAAATAGCTCAGACATGTTTTCCCAGCCACTTCCTCTCTCTCCAAAAAACAACGCCTTGGCAAGTGTTTTGTTTTGGGGAGAAACACCCCGCAGCAACTTGTTTTTAATTTTAGTTTCTGGTGATTTTCCCTGTGATGTCTTTAGTAATTGAATCGCGTTTTGTGACGGCACAAACAGGGTTGTTTTAGAAAAGCGCGCGGTGGGTGCTCGAAGCCATCCAGAACAGCGCACTGTGTCTCCTGTTGAAACAATTATTTCACCGCTGCAAACAATAGTGACGTCTATTTTTGTGGCTTTTGGGTTTTTTAATGGGCGGGCTGTCGTTTGAACAACTGTATACTTTTCTCTGTAATCAAACGAATACATAGTGCCTTCTGTGGGGTGTTTTACGGTTGCGCCGTGTTCAACTTGGCAAACAAGGGTTACCAGGTCGCCGTCGAGGATGTATGCCCATGGGGTTTTTGTGTGCTTGTTGTGGATGTGTGCGCTTGCGTAAAATATTGTAAACACCGCTGTGAGCAAACACACAAACATGGTGTTTTTTTGGATTACAATTGCTACTCCACAAGCGGTAATCGTAATTGATAGTGGTGTTATAAAACCTGTTTCGATTGCAAGAGTAGATCCAACACACGAACCACATGAGGCGGCTAATCCCACTGAGGCAAGTGGCGACCACGTGATTGGGGGAGGTTTGATAGAGAGGTTTTCGGTGTACATGTGGGTTGGATATTGTGTGCCGGATAATCCCCGCGCCCTTTATTTTGCGCTTTTATTCTGCTAATTGATTTTTTTCTTGTTTTCAGGTTTTTGCCAAAGGGTTGTGTACACTAAACAACGTGTACACCGTTTTAGGACAAGAAAAAGCAATTGCCACTATTCAACGAGCGCTTGAGGTTGGCCGAAGCCACCACGCCTGGATTTTTGCTGGGCAAAGAGGCGTGGGAAAATACACCACCGCCCTTGAGTTTGCTAAAAAAATACTCAAAACAGACGTTGACCCAACAAAACATCCCGACATTCATGTTATTCGAAAGGAAGATGTTGTTTGGGCAAACACCCCGGCGCTTAGAAAAAGGAAACAAACCAACATTCCGCTCGATCTTCTTCGTGAACGAATAATTGGTGGAACAACCTCTGACGACAAAGTACACGATTCCCCTGCATTTAAGACGCCCGTTTTGGGTGCAAAAAAAGTTTTTATTATTGATGAGGCAGAGTTGTTGGACGAGGCGGGCCAAAACGCGTTGTTAAAAACACTTGAAGAGCCCCCTCTAGATACAACTATAATTCTTGTAACAAGTAGGGGTGATGTGTTGCTTCCTACAATTCATAGTCGTTGCACGCTTGTTTCATTTGCCCCTCTTTCAACACAAAACATGCAAGATTGGTCTGCTGGTGCGGACCTCGACGTGTCGCCTTCAGATCTAGCCTGGGCTGTCTCGTTTGCAAATGGGTCGCCGGGACTTGTGTGTGAAGCCATTGCGGCAAACCTTCCTCAGTTAGCAGATTCTCTTTCTGGGTTTCTGTCGCTCAAAGAAAAAGAGTATGTTTCTGCTGCACATAAAATAATAGATTTTGTCGAGGGTTTAGTTGCCGCTACGCTAAAACAAAATAGTTCTGCGAGCAAAGAGGCTGCGAACCGGAGGGCTGCTGAATTGGTGTTGTTGATGTTTGGCGGTTCTTCACAAACGTTGATTAAAAATGGTCGCGCGGAGGATGGTATTATTGCCTCGCAAATACTTTCTGATATTGAACAGCAGTTTTCCACAAATATTTCCATGAAGGTTCTTCTTGAGTCGCTCTCTGTAAGGTGGGCTCACTTGTGTGGTGGCGACTCGGTTCTTATGTAAAAACGGTGGAAAAACCACCGGTTTTTGTTGTGTTTCTGGTTGTTGATTTCCAAACAAGAACAATTCCGCAAAAAATGATTGCTGCACTTAGCACCTGGCCGCGGGAAAGTCCAAACAGGAGGGCAACCCCTTCGTCCGGCTGTCTAAACACTTCTGTTATGACTCGCAATACTCCATAAATGAATAAAAACCACCCAGCAACTACCCCGGGTTTTCTTGGTTTCCACCAAACGGCAAAAAGTGCGAGAAATAATATTGGTCCCTCTGCCAGCGCCTGAAACAGTTGTGATGGATACCACGCAGTTAACAGTGGGCGAATTGTTTCGATTACCTCTTGGTTTCCCATATACGCCTCTGTTACCACAGTGGTATAAAACGATGTACCACTAAGAATTGATGACTGTAGTGGCTCGAGTGCGCCGAGTTGTTGTGTGTGTAGGTCTGGACTAGCTGTCCAAACCTCGGTAATTTCGGTTGGATATTTCACCGACCACCAAGGGGGTGACGCTTGTTGTTCTAGTGGAATGCTTTTTCCCCACAGCTCGCCATTGATAAAGTTCGCCAGCCGGCCGAAGAAAAGTCCGGGTGTAGCGAAAAGGGCGCCTATGTCAAAAAGGTGTACTATTGAAATATTATTTTTCTTTCCCCACACAATCACAGCAAAGAATACGCCGAGAATTCCACCATGGCTCGCCATTCCACCATCTTGTATTGCCAACACCTTCCACCAGGGAAACTCTTGGGTGAAAGTAACAAACATTGAAGGATCATAAAACAGACAATACCCGAGGCGACCACCCACGAGCACCCCAATGACGCAGGCGAACATAAAATCGCCCACGCGATCTGGGGGGATTTGTGTACATTTTTTTGACCCGAGCCACTTAATTGCAACCCACGCAAGTAGAAAGCCAGATATATATGCGAGGCCATACCACCGAAGACCAAAACTGTCGGTAATTTGAAGGGCGAATGGGTCAAGGTTGTGGATATATGAACTTGCTAGCACTTGCGTAATAGTACCCCAAGGAGTCAACTAATAAATCAACCCCCTTATCAAAGTGTATCATTCTGATTATATGCAGCCCAGCGACCCATTATTGCTTGCCATTACACATATGAAAGATGGAAAAACCCTCTCTTCAGATGCTATTGCAGATGCGTTTCGTGTCATTATGGGCGGCCTGGCAAGTGACGGATTGATAGGAGCGTTTTTAGGAATACTCGCAACTAGGGTGCCCACAGGAGAGGAGTTACACGGTGCTTCTCGTGTAATGAAAGAGTGTGTCACGAGGGTTGAACTTCCAAATCCAACCACTTTGCTTGATACTTGTGGGACTGGGGGTGCACCAAAAACCTTCAACGTTTCTACGGCTGCCGGGATTGTTTCAGCCGCTTGTGGTGTCCGTGTTGCTAAGCATGGGAACCGGTCCCGAACGGGGCGTGGATCCGCGGAAATACTAGAGCAACTCGGCATTAATATTGAAACCACGATTGAACAACAACGAGCGTGTCTTGAACAAGTGGGAATATGTTTTTGTTTTGCACCAAAGCACCACAGGGCCGTTGCGCACGTCATGCCTGTTCGTAAGGAGCTTGGGTTTCCTACTATTTTCAATCTTCTTGGGCCGCTCACGAATCCGTGCTCTGCTGGAAGGCAGTTATTAGGCGTTTGGGGCGACGTCTATGTCATGCCGGTGGCAGAGGCCCTTCTCGCAAGCGGGACAACAAAGTCTGCGGTCGTGCATTCCGAGGATGGGCTTGATGAGCTTTCTATTTCTGCTCCCACGAGAATTGTGTACGTTGCCAACGGGGAGCTCGATGATCAAGTTGTGTGCCCAGAAGATATTGGGCTGTCGACATGGGACCGAGATGAAGTAACTGCGACTGATCTGCCTTCCGCAACAAGTCTCATTCGGGAAAGTTTGATAGAGGGTCGCCGTGGTGCTCCAAGGGACATGATATTACTAAGCGTTTCTCTTGCTCTTTTTCTTGCGGATCGTGTAGAGAGCCTTCCTGAGGGCGTTAAAATGGGCGCTGAGGCGATAGACTCTGGCAGGGTTGGTAACCTGCTTCAAGAATGGGCGACTGTTAGCAATACACACACACCATCCACATAACCAGAATAAACAGATAGAGAAGAATATATATCTTCTTCGTAGTAGTAGTGGCTGTCTAGATGTGGACAAACAACAACAACCCTTATAAACCACTACAAAACAACAACTTGTGCACAGGGGCCCTAAAGAACAAACTGTCTGTTTTGGTGTGCGCATCGAGCACCTCGCGGCGGGTTAGGGTAAACAACACACAGCTGTTTTTTGACCAAACGCCCGCCACAGTAAGACAGCCACTGAAGGGTTTTCCACGATGTATCCACATCCGTGTTCATAACTTAGCCGTTACTTACGTCCGATAGTTTTGCCCGTAGTTTTTCAACATCCTTAGCAAAAATCACATCAGAGGAGCACTTTTCGTCAATTGTTTTAATTGCGTGCATTACAGTCGTGTGATCTCGACCACCAAAATATCCACCAATTTCTTCAAGGCTAAAACGGGTGTGATTCCTTGCCAACCACATCCCAACCTGCCTCGGAACAGTGATAGACTTGTGTCTCTTTTTAGAGAGTAAATCAGAAAGCTTGGTGTCGTAAAAACCAGTCACAATATCAAGAATATCTTGAATAGAAACATGCCTTGATTCGCCCGGGGCGCCGTGACCACCAATTGCCGCCTTTGCCATTTCTAAATCAATGGTCGACCCGTCAAGGAGAGAGATTGACTGTAATTTAATGATTGCGCCTTCAAGCTCTCGAATATTAGTGTCAATTTTAGTGGCAATATACGTAGCAACATCATCAGGAATGTCGACGTGCCGCAGGGCTCCCTTCTTTTTAATAATAGCAACCCGTGTCTCAAAACTAGGCTTCTCAACACAGGCAACAAGACCACAAGAAAAACGACTCACTAACCGCTCTTCAAGATCGGGTATTTCGTTTGGTGATGCGTCGGAGCTTAACACAATTTGTTTTTTCGCATGAAAAAGAGTGTTGAATGTATGAAAAAACTCTTCTTGTGTTTGGTCGCGCTTTGAAAGGTCGTGGATATCATCGATAACCAACATGTCAAACGCGCGAAATTTATTTCTAAAAGAAGACATTTCCCCAGACTGGACGGCCTCTAAAAACTGTGTCATAAAACCATTGCATGAAACATAATAGATTCGCATCGACGGGTTTGCACCCATCGCCGTTTGGCAAATTGATTGCAAAAGGTGTGTTTTTCCGAGCCCAACACCCCCGTGAATAAACAGGGGGTTGTACACGTGTCCTGGATTATCAGAAACAGCAACCGAGGCAGCGTGTGCAAGACGGTTTCCTGGACCAATAACAACCCCCCAAACGTATAGTCGGGGCTAATAAACATATCGTCTTCTATGACAGAAGAGCCGCGCCCAGACAAACTCCCCGCACCCGAAACACTGTCACCAAAGACCGTTTCGCCATCAAGCGTTGCAACCTCCTCGTTTCCTACAAAGGTAACAGTAAGAAGCCGACCAGTAACTGTCTGTGCTGCGTCAGAAAACTGCTGCGTGCAACACCGCTGTAAATATTTTAATTGAACCGGTTCGTCAACCTGTATTTTTACAGAGCCCTGAATAACACCAAGTATTTTAATGTCCCCAAACCAACGCCGGCACAATTCCGGATGATCTTTTTGTAGCCGTTCAAGCAAATCAATTTTTAACTGGTTGGTGTCCATTGGGTTTGTTTACTCCGAAAAATTACAACCCTCTAACTTCTCTAACTCTTCTACTTGTTTTTCATATCTAATCCGGTTGGTCCGATGATCCATAAGGATATGAATCCTATGTGCATCATCACACCCAATCCGCGCGTTAATCGCCGATCGAATTTGATCAAGGGTTGTTCGGCGACTGGTGTGTGTAATAACAACATGCTCCGCTTTCCAAACCCGCAACAAGTCCACCAAATCATCAACATGTAAGTGCTTTCCAACTGCCGCCCGTTTTTTGTGCCCTTCCTCAAAAAAAGTACACTCAG
>CAZURP010000010.1:0-373 GCA_964623715.1 uncultured Isosphaeraceae bacterium
TGGGGGGTGGGTGGGGGACAGCGAGATTTGCCCTCGACTCTGGGTGGTGGGATAAAAAATCGGCAAGCGCATATGCATCGACGATAAACCCTCTAGAAGCGTTGATAAACAGAACATCGTTCACCATCAAAGAAAACCATTCTTTCGAACATAGGTGGGTATTTTCTTTTCGCCCATCTACATGAATGGACACTATGTCGCTTTCTGCAAGCAGGCGACTTACATCCACTTGCGTACAGCCATGCATCTCTGAAATCTGAAGTAAGTCGTGGAATAACACGTTGAACCCAAGTCCCTTTGCGAGTTTGCCGAGGCGGGACCCGATTCTTCCGAATCCAATAATACCGAGCGTGGTTTCTGAAAACTCTTTTGG
>CAZURP010000010.1:383-20172 GCA_964623715.1 uncultured Isosphaeraceae bacterium
CCGAAGCGAATTCCACTCAGTTTGGTGAAGCCCTGTTGAGACCTCATGAAGGTTGCGTTTGTTTGCAAGCATTGTTGTTAACACGAATTCAACAACAGACTCTGTGTTTGCGTCTGGGGTGTGGACAACTGAGACTCCACGTTTCCAACAAGATTCAAGGTCTATGTTGTCTACGCCAACACCAGCTCTTCCGACAACTTTTAAGTTCGGTGCACAATCGAGCATTGCACGATCAACCGTTGTATAGGTTCGAATAACCAAACCCTCTGCGCTTGGAAGAAGCTCTTTGTACCGCAGAGAGCTTACTGGGCATATATGCAGGTCACAGCGCTGAGAAAGCCAATCACTACACACGAGTGGGAGGTTTTCGGTTTGTATGACAAGTGGGTTCATGTGTTTATGCGTAGGAATGCAAGCCTGAAATCGTAAAGTTAATAATAATCCAATTGAACAACATGACCAAACACCCAAAGAGGGCAAGCCAGGCGGTCCATAATCCTTTATCTTTCACTTTTATTCTTGTGTGAATTAACACCACAAAAATAAGGAATGTATTCAGAGCAAACACTTCTTTTGGATCCCACCCCCAAGGTCGCCCCCAAGAGTGGTCTGCCCAAATAGCGCCCATCACAATACCTGCCCAAAGCAAGATAAAGGAAAGCTCCACCAGAATCATCGTTGCTCCATCGAGTACTGACCCAATATTGTTTGAGATGGCTGATTTGTTGTTTGGTCGAACCTCAACCAAGGAAGCCACTCCACCAGCCCTTGCAAAATCCTGTTTGCCATCTTGCCCTCGAAATTTTTGGAGCAACCGGCGAATTAAGTAAATACTTGCTGATACCGCTGCAACAAAGATCAAACAGTAGGAAAAGATAATAAAGTTAACATGAATGTATAACCAAACATCGTGAAGCACGGGCATCTTGTTTGAAATGTGTGGATTTAATTCAAGTGGGTATAGCCGCACGGCTAACAGCGCGACCATTGAAGCTATCGATGCACCAATCGCGAAAACATATTTCATAGAATTTTTGCGCAACAAATATTCCATACCCAAACTGAACACACCGCCCATCCATGCTGCGGTGGTAATTGCTTCAAACATATTTGTATTTGGATACCGGCCAGAAACATACCACCTCCAGATTACCGCGACTGTGTGCAGCAACACAGCAAGAGTAAAAATCAGAATCCCAAGTTTACCTACCCTGTTAAATCGATAAACAAATGCCATCAATAACAACACCGTACTAACAAGGTACACCAACCAGATAGAAGTAAAGTTTCCCATCCTAAAATAAAGACTTTCAAGTTTTAGTTTTGTTGGGTTTGGGTATATCTCCCCGCCATCTCCAAGTGCTGGCAGGAGTATTGATAGGTTTGCAAGTTCGGTGTTCACCAGTTCTGCGTTTTCTGCCTTCCACGCATCTCGCATTCTCATCCAAGCGTTTTCTATCTCTGTTCCCGAAACTGAATCTAGTGTTCCCCACTGCTCATCAAATGAGCCGCTTGAGGGCGGTATAACTTTTAAAACAGCCCAGAGTGTCCTTGGGTCACTTGCTCCAACACCGCTATCTATTGTTTCAATTGGCGTTGCAAAACGGCGAACATCCTGGCGTAATCTTCCGAGTAATGATCGAACTGCAGGATCCTGTAATACCTCGCGCGAAACCAATCCGCTTTTCATAAAAGCTTCCATGGGTTCTCTTACTGATGGGCTTGATAGGTCAAACTCACCAATAATTGCAGAACGAAGTCCCTTATGTTTTACAAAAATGATTGGCTCGCCAACATATTTGCCCGGCCGAATCAACATGTCGAAATAAGTAAATGCTGGAGACTGACCCTCAAAACTTCGTGGACCCATGACATAGGGCATAAACGATCGGGCAAAGGTTTCGAATGACTTCACTCGACCATTCGTAAAAACAGCAACGTTGTCGCTCCACATGGTCATGTCAACTTGTTCTTCAAACGTTGGGGGTTCTGATGCGTGTGCGGTACAAGAAAAGACGAGGACTAGAAGGGTGAATACGTATTTCATTTGGAAACCTCTGCATAGACTGCTTGTTGCCGTTTACGCTTAATCATTGGTTTTACATAAAACGCCCAGAGCATGCCTGCAACTGTTAGACAACAGCCAAATAACATGGTGAAGACGCCGTGTCTATTTCCAACACCTAGCACTGTGTAATTCAATCCAGACGATGCGCTGTCTGGGGGGTCCCATTGTGATTGAAAAAACCAAAACTCACCAAACGATTTTGGATCGTTTACGCTCACCGCAAGTTCTGTCTCGTTTCCGTCTAAGAACGTAACGATACTACGCCAGTTCAAAATACTTGACGTGCTCCCTGTAAATCCGCCTATGTGAGAATCTATTTCAAACCGCTCAAGCGCAACGGGTGCTGGAAGCGGTGCACTACGGCGCGAGTACATCATTTCGATAATTTTTCCGCTGGGCAATTGAATTGTTGTTGGTTTATATTGAAACCTTCGGACTAACTCTTTAGGAGACTCAACGGGGTACTGGTGAAACGGAAGCCACGTTGAAACCGAACCTGCTTGTGATGGGATCGCAACACGAATCATGGAATACATGTTGCTTGCGCTTGGATCTCGTTGCAAGGGTGGAATAATCATTGGACGAGTATCCGAATACGTAAAATCCTCGGCTCGATCAAGTGTGATAGTGACCTCTTCTGTCAATGCAACGGGTTCGCCGATTGGCAATTGTTTCGATTCAGGAACATCTCCACCAATTGAGGTGAGCATAACGTAGGATCCGTCATCAAGACCGCCAACTAGTGTGATTGGTGCGGCGCCTGGTGAATACGACATTGTTATGTTTGTGTCAATAAGTGTTGCGTCAGTTGTTTGGTCTTCTTCGTGTTTTGATCCATCAATTACGTCTCTATTCATTGACGGATCATCAAACACCCAGCGCTTCCATGTTTTGTCTCCGTGTTTAATTTCGGCAATAACAAGTGAAACAACCATTCCGCCGATATTCAAATCGTTTTGAACGGAGTCAATTTTGCAAAAATATTCGGTATTACCAATTTGCTGATATTCATCGCTGTTTACAAGTGGCACTACAAATTTATTGCCGTTAACAGTTGCTGTAACTGTTGGTGAGAGTGACTGTGTTAACTGCGTAAGATCCGCGTCGTCATTGATCCACTTGAACGTCATTAGGGTGGGGTCGGCAGTGTTCGCTGATGGATCAAATGCATACATTTCAACTGATTGCACCGCCTCGCTTCCCTTGCGAAGTGTTACCCACGTTGCTGGAAATAATTCTTCCCCTCCGCCGACTGTTTTGTTGTTCATATATGCGTACCGAAGATAACTATCCACAATAATGTCTTGGTCAATCGGATCGGCGCCTGTTGTTGGGTACACCGGAATTGCCAGTGGATTGAGTTGTATAGATTTTTCCGTTGACCAAACGTCATCGTATCCTGCAATATAATCGTTGAACCTTGGCAGGTTCTCAATCGGTCGTTCTAGCCATTTTGTTTTTGGACTTCCGTCCGTATGTAGTTCCCGAAGATACAACGCCCCGCTCTGCGTTACATAAAACGTATCCTTCGCATCGTACAAAAGCGCCATTTCAAGCGATTCATCGAAAAGTGCGGTGCCAACAACATTCTTTGCGCGAGCCATTGGTTGTGCTGGGTCGCCGCTTTGCACGATATCTTCTGTGTATTGAGGATACCCAGCAATAAGTTGTCGCATAAATGAATCATTGGGTCGTTGCACTTGCAGGGTAACTGTATACACCTCTTCACCCTTGTCTTCGCCAGACATGAGCGTCCAGTTTGGATTGATATCGGTAATAGTGTACGAACTATCCCCGATAGTTACAGAATTTGCTGGCGTAGCCACCATAGAAACTGGATCCTCGCCCGGAACCCGTATTTCAACAACCCTTCGTGAAACGAGTACATCGCCCTCGATTTTTTGTGAGAAGTAAACAACACACCCAAGCACCATAACGATGACGCCACTGTGAATTGTCCACACTCCAACAGTGAGGATGTTGAGTTTTATCTTCCGCAACGTTACGGTTGCCATGTTCAAACAAAGAATTGCTACAAGCCATTTAAATGGCCACCAGTGGAACCACTCGAACTCTGTCATTTCAAAAGCACGCATCTCCCGAAGGTTTACCCAAGCGGACGGTTCCCAAATTGCAAAGCTCACCGGCACTCCTGAAGAACCTATAGAACAATACAGAAACAACAAGACAAGAGTTGTAACGCCAAACCAAACGGTTGAAAATAAATCTATAAAGACAAGCGCGACAAGCGGAGGTATAACTAGGTACCACCACACGGACTCGATAGAATCTGTTCTCCAAAACAACAACACTGAAGCGATGAGTGGGAGTAGCCAGAGTAAGCTTCCTGGCCAACGAAAAAACGGGTGTGTTGGCTTGTTCATATGAGTATCCTTTTAGTAGACGTAAACGCCTTGGCCAGACTTGTCACCAAGGTGGCCATTCTCAACAAGTTCAATGAGTTTTTTATTGGGTAAATACTTTGGATTCTGGTCTAATCCGTTGTACATCACCATCATTATGTCTTTACAAACATCCAACCCAATGTAGTCAGCAAGGCGCAGGGGTCCCATCGGAAACGCGCAACCGAGTTTCATTATCGAGTCGATTGCTTCTGGTTCAGCAACACCGTCAGACCAAGCGTGAAACGCCTCGTTGATCATTGGCATGAGCACTCGATTTGAAACAAATCCAGCAAAATCGTTGGCGGGGACGGGAATTTTTCCCATCTGTTCCGAGAGGGCTATTGTCGCAGTTGTTGTTTCTTCGCTTGTTTTGTTGCCCTTAATCACCTCAACGAGTTTCATCACCGGAACAGGATTAAAGAAATGCATGCCAATTACGCGGTGTTCCGCTTCTGGAATTGCGCTTGCTAAATCGGTAATCGAAATGGAGGATGTGTTTGTTGCCAACACAACATTTTCGCCAAAAGTTTCGAACATTTGTTTGAAAATTGTTTTTTTCACGTCAATGTTTTCCGTCGCCGCCTCTACCGCCCAGTCTGCGTCCGACGCATCACTCATTGCACTGACATAGGAAAGATGTGATAGCGCTCTATCTGCTTCCTCTTGTGTCATACGTTCTTTGGAAACAGCTCGAGAAGCTTGTTTTTCATGGTAAGACTTTGCACGAGCAAGCTGGTCGTCACTAATATCAACAACAACCGCGTGTATTCCACTTGTTGCTGCGGTAAGTGCGATGCCGCTGCCCATGGTTCCGCCACCAATGATTGCGATTTTTTTGATTGTCATATTACCCGTTCCAACTTCTTAGTTCTTCACCAGCGTACTCTGCAAGCGGTCGGATAATTCGATTGTTTTGGTGTTGTTCCATAATGTGCGCACACCAACCAGTGATTCGGGCGGCTACAAATATTGGTGTGTACTGTGGAACGGGAATTCCTAATGCAAAATACGTCATACCGCATGGGAAATCGACGTTCGGGTGTATGTTTTTGTCTCTCAACATAATAGCTTGCACTTCGTCACCGAGATCAAACCATTTCTTTGCGTCTGGGTTTGCTTCGCCTGCATACTTAAGACCCCAATCCCGAAGAATGCCTGCGCGGTGATCACCGTTTTTGTACACGCGGTGTCCAAAACCCATGAGTTTCTTTTTTGTTTCAAATGCATGTTGCATAAATGCTTCAGGAGTTGAGCCGCCGTCAACCGCCTGCATTATTTCTTGAAGCATTTCCATTGCCGCTTCGTTCGCGCCACCGTGTAAGTTCCCCTTGAGTGCGCCAATCCCTCCACAAACACAAGAGTGTAAATCACTGTTTGTTGAAGCGATTACGCGAGCAGTAAATGTGGATGCGTTAAAGTCGTGCTCTGCATAGAGAATTAAAGAAACATCCATTACCTTCGCGGCGGATTCGTGTGGCACTTCACCACTCATGCACCAGAGCAGGTTCGCCGCGTGGTCTAAGTTTGGGTCTGGATCAACAGGCGTTTTGCCATCAAGTGCCATTTGGTGTACGCCGATGCATGTAGGAATTTTCGCCAGCAAGTACATAGATTTTCGTAAGTCTGCCTCGGCACTGTTGTCTTCGCAAACAGGGCACAGGTGTGACAACAGCGAAACTGCAGTTCGTAGCACTGCCATTGGGTGGGCATCCGGTGAGTGTTGTGCAATGTGAATAATCGCGTCCTTCACACTGTTTGGAATTGCGCGCATAGAAACCAGCTCTGCTTTAAAGGAAGCGAGTTCCTCGCTTGTTGGTTTGGTTCCAACCAATAATAGATACGCGACCTCCTCGAATGTCGCGTTTGCTGCGAGATCAGCAATTTCATATCCGCGGTACATAAGTTGTGTTTGGTTCACCGCGCAAACAGATGTCTCGCCGATGACTTGTCCGGCCAACCCGCGTTGGTCTGCTTGTTTTGGTGCTTTTTCTTCTGTTTTTGACATGATTTCTTTCTTGGTTTACTGCGTAAAAAGTGACATTCGTTGAACCCCCTATTCTACCAGAAAGTGAAGATCAAGTCTTAGAAGGATCGCTTCGCGTTTCTTTTGTGTTTACTTTGGAAAAGACCACGCTTCACCCGGAATATAGCCAAGTAAATCGTACAGTTCTTGCCTTGTTTGCATTTGGTCTTCAAACCCTCGTGCAGATCCTTCTTTGTGAAGCTGCGCAAGGCACCTTGTTATTGCTCCCATAGCAATGCGTTGAAATGTCACGGGATAAATAACAAGGTTGTATCCAATATCTCCAAACTGGTCGGCGGTTACATGCGGGGTTTTTCCAAATTCCGTCATGTTAGCAAGGAGTAATCCGGGACATTCTTTTGCAAATTCGGCAAACTCTTCTTCGTTGCGTAAACCTTCTGGGAAAATCATGTCTGCGCCAGCTTCTCGATACGCATTTCCCCTATCAATTGCAGAACGCATACCATCAACACCACGGGCGTCTGTGCGAGCAATTAAAACAAACTCCTCACTTATCTTGTTTTCGTGCGCCGTTTTAATTTTTTCAACCATTGCGGATTGTGAAACGAGCGTTTTTCCATCAAGGTGTCCGCAGCGTTTTGGAAACACTTGATCTTCGATGTGCATCCCAGAGGCACCGTTGCGTTCGTACTCAACAACTGTCCTTGCAAGACACTCCACTTCTCCATATCCAGTGTCGGCGTCAACAACAACAGGAAGCTGACTTGCATCAGAGACTTCTTTTATCGTTCTACACATTTCTGACAACGTAACGAGTCCGATGTCTGGGTATCCAGAGGCATTTGCGGTTGCGCCACCACTTATGTAACACGACTGAAATCCAGCCCGCGCAATCGCCGAACCGACAAGCCCGTTCCATGCACCTGGGCACATTACGACACCTTGGTCCATTGCTTCTCGAAGAGTGGTTGCTTGGTTGTTCATTGTGTAGATTTTATCTCATTCGTTGGAGTTTCGTTTATGGGTGAATACATAGTCAAAAACATCTTTGCAGAGGCGATAAACAACACAACACCGAGTATTGTTCGAAGGCCTTGGTGGCCAAGTTTTTTGCTTCCAAACGAGGCGCCAAGCAAACCGCCAACGATAACTGCAACTGCAAGAGGTGTCACAAACTCTATGTCTACCGGCAATCCTCCTAAGTCTGTTGCAATTCCACCCAAGCCAGAGAGGGAATTCACCAGTATAAACGGCGCGCTGATTGCTGCGGTTTGTTTCGCGGTTGTACACCCGAGCAACAACAACAAGGGGCTTAAGAAAATACCACCGCCAACACCAATAACTCCGCTAAAGAACCCAATCACCACCCCCGCCGCTAAAACAACACAGAGGATGGGTTTTTTTGTTTGTTCATTCCCCTTTATCTTGACGAACAAACGAATCGCCGCGTACAGCAAAACAGCGCCTACGATTGGATTGTATATATCGCTTGGAATCTCAATGTATCCACCAACAAACGCCGCTGGGACGCTTGCACACATGAGTGGGAAAAACAAATCTTTACGAAAGGTGCCCGTTGCGCCAAATTTCCATGTTGCAATCGATGCGACAACAACATTCAATAACAAGGCTGTTGGGCGCATTTGTTCTGGGGCAATCGCGGCGATTGCGAGCACAGCAAGATACCCTGATCCACCACCGTGCCCAACGGTCGAATAAAGAGTAGCCATTACCAACACCGCTATCGATATGAATAAAACCGATTGTGGCTCCATGGTTGTATTTTACGGTATAGGGTGCGAGCCGTTTTGGTCAACAAAATACAAGATTGGTGTTGATTCCACACCTTCTGTAATGAGGATTATTCCAGAAATTTTCTCGTGTTCAAATTTTGTTGCTGAAATATTCACACTCGTAGGTATCGTTGGGAGCCAGCTTCGTACTTTTGCCTCTTTGTCTGCATCCACGAATAAATCCCAACCGCCTACCCCGAGTTCGGCAATTTTGTTTGATGCGTTTTTTCGCATTGACTCGTTTTGTGTCGTTGTCATTTCGTTTACAACAAGGACTCTTCCGCTTGGAATGGTTATTGCGACAATTTCCTGCACTGTTTCTGGTTCGGCTGATTCTTTTTCATACAAAACAAATGCTCCTGTTGAAACCGCTACTAAAAGAAGAATCAATCCAAGGGGTTTTGTTTTGTACACGCACACGCGAGTTTTAAACGGTCCACCACCGGTAGATGGCGTAGATTTCGCGGGTAACCGGCGGACGGTTTCTCTCGGTTTCGATGGTTGCCCACCCATCGAAGGAAGGTCTGCGGGTCGAACACCAGAAATATGTTTGGCACTGAGTATGGTTTCAATGTCAAGAAGCATCTCGCCAATAGACCCATAGCGTTTATCGTAATCGGCCATCGCCCTTCGGACAACCCAGCGAATACATTCCGGGCTCTCCTTACTGAAATCGCCTAGGCAGCCGTGTGCGGGGAACGTGTTTTCAAGCATAAAATAAAGCACTGCTCCAGCGCCAAACACGTCAAATTTTGAACCATCCACTTGGTATACCTTCACACCGCGCATTGCACGGCGCACAAGTTCTGGGTCTCGAAAATATTCTGTGCCGTGCGTTGTCAGTGTCATTGCCGACGCGAGAGGCGTCACCAGCCCCAAGTCAACAAGGTGTGCGCAGCCATCATGAATGATAATGTTTTCTGGCTTAACATCTTTGTGCCACAGGCCCGCTTCGTGGTACTCGTGAAGTGTGTGCAAGAGGGTTTGTTGATACGAAAGAATTGTTTGAAATTGTGGTTCACTTAACTTCTTTGATTTTTTGTGGAGCGCGTTCGTAACAACCCCAAGGTGGTCGCCCGCGTGATAGGGCATCGCGTACCAAAACCGATTGTTGTCTAGGTGGTGCTCTAAAACAAGTCCGAGTTTTTTTGCCGCTTCCATAGCGCGCGACTCTCGAACTATTTGTGGCAACTGGGACCCCGAAGCAATTTCAAAGTTTTTTAGAACAACTGTTGTGTTATCGCTTATTTTGTTTGCAACGTAAATTTTTGCGCCGCTGCCGCCCGAAGGAAGGGTTCCTATAATGTTATATCCATCAAAGGTGGTTGACGTAGTGTTCATTGGTGTAACGCGTGCAACTCGTGGTGTTGTTTTTGTTTTTATTCCAATTATGCCCATTGGGTTTTCAATGAAGAGGGCAATGGTTCTGTTGTATGCTTCTGTGAACCTTCTGTTTGCTGCTTCCATTTCTGTATGAACAATATCCCACCTTGCAAGCACCACACAGAGTAGGGCCCGTAATAGCTTAACAACCCCAACAAACAAGGCGACTGGGATGAGAATTCCGTCGCGTAGCTCTTGAAACACAAAACGCACAAAGCGGCCAACAAACCTTATCGTGTGGCAAACAACTGGAACAACGACATAAACGACAAGCAAGATGGCGCCAACAAGACCGACAACTGTTCCAAAGCAAGTAAAAAGCGCGGTTCCCATTTAGGCTAGCACCTTTCGCTTTCTTGATCTAGGAATAGTTGGTGGTGGTGATACGCTTCGCTTACAGCGGAATCAAACTCCGTGTCGCTGCCTCCCATGCCTGACGAAGAAAGCTCTTGTTCTTCTTCTGGCGTAAAACTGTATTGCATGACTACCTGCATAATCGTTTGTTTAAGGTGGTCTCTAGTTTTTGCCACATGTCTACTCACTGTTGGTTCACTAATTCCTAGTTGTGTTGCTATTTCTTTTCCAACCTTATTGTCAAGCACCCGCATGCGCCAGACTTGAAAATGAAGAAATTCGACTTCCGTTTCAGTTCTTCGGATTGCGGAACAAATTTTTGCACCAAAGATTCGCTGTTCAAAAATTTCATCAACTTGAAGAACGCTACTCTTCGAATCAATTCGCTCGTCGAGCGAGAGTGGTTTTACCCCACCGCCACGTTTTTTTGCGTTTCGCCTGTCCATCTCGTCGCCAAGCAGGTGTTTTGCGATTGTGAGTAGCCACGTGCTAAACCGTGCGCCTCGATTGGGATCGTATCGATCAATACATGTGGAAAGTTCAGCGAGGGTGTCTTGCGTAAGGTCTTGAACAGTTTCAAGCCCGACGCGGCCTCTGCCCCATTTTTGCAGTTGAAATCGAATCGCTGGACCAAAGTCTTGCCACAGTTCAAACCACGCGGCTTCGTCTCGCTCGCGGAGTCGACGTACAAATGTCGTGGTAAGGGCGTTCATTGGCACATCTTTATATTGGGATTCTGCATACTGGGATTTTACTGCCTTTTGGGTTGTTCCCATGCAAGGGTTTGGCTTTGTGAAAGAGCGAGAAACATATTCCCAAATAAGGGGTGGGTGCAGAGTGTTTCTGCGCAGAATCGTACTTAAAGGAGGTTGCCATGGGCGCCACATCACGTTTTATTGTTCGTTGGGGAATTATTGGGGGCCTCGCCCTCGGTGGAATCACACTTCTTGTGGGACCTCAACGAGTCATGGCTTGTATTGATCAGCTTCGAGAAGAAGCAAACACTGTTGTCGAAAGTTTGGTTGACGACCCAGTCGCGCTCCGAAGGCAACTCGACACGCTTGCGAAGGAGTACCCAGCACGCATCGCTGAGGTCCGTGGCGAGATTACGCGACTTAACCAACAACTTGAGCAATTCGTTCGAGACGAACAAGTCGCAATTCGAGTAGTTGAGCTCACTTCTGTCGACCTTGAAAAACTACGAGACCTTGTAGAAGAAGCACAGTCCACAACCGTGAGTGATAGCACGCCATCTATTCGGTTTGAGGGCGTACGGTATGATTTAGATGGCGCGTACACTGAGGGTCGACGCATTCGCACTGTTCGCGCAAACTATGAAGATCGACTTGCTTCAGACCGTCGACAAATGGGGCTTATGGGCGAACAAAAAAGTCGACTTGTTTCTATTCTTGAAAAAATTGAACATGAACACGAGGCTTACCGCGCACAACTCTGGCAGCTCGACCGAGAAATCGATGCCATTGAACGCAACGATCACATTATCGTCATGGTTGAAAAACAACAAGAGACACTCTCAAGTTTTGATCGAATTGGATCAGCGGGAAACTTGCTACAGGTGCAAGCTCGGCTTGCGGAAATCCGAACAGCACAAGAGAGCACCATTCTTGCGCTTACCGATACGGGTACTGGATCTGATTATGAAACTCGCGCGCGATTTGATACATCAGACCAATTGCACGAAAACCCATTCATCGAAAACCAAATTGTTGAAACAGTTGAAGTAAAAGAAAGCGGTCCTTACGCACTTCTTGATTAACGACACTCGCTACATTATTCCCCACGTTGTGTGGGGCGTTTAGCACAGACGGCGGCCGAAAGGCCGTCGTTTTTTGTTTCTTTTTATTCCAGTTTATTACACCTGGGATAACTTTGTTGTGATTTCCGCTTGGGGGTAATACCAAGAAAGGATGGATTCCCAACTCGATCCCCTGCCAGCGAGTTCCTGGGCGCCATATTGACAAAGACCCACGCCGTGCCCCATGCCTCTGCCATTGAGTACAAGGTTTGATCCATCTTTTTGCGCAACTAGAAAAGAGGACCAAAGGGGTTTGGGGTTTGGAAGCGAAGTTATCTTTGCGTTCGCACCACGCACAAACTCTTTTGCGGTCACTTCGTACGACGTGTGTTGTCTATCTGTGATTAACAGTTTTATTGGTCTTCCGTGAGCATTTACTGCTGAAGGTTCTATTGCACGAATCGAAGGTATGTCTGCAAACAACGGAACTCGCATTGATTTTGCGCAAGCGTTTAATCGCTGGCGTAGCTGGCGTGCGTGTCGTTGTGCGCTCCAAGAATGTTTTTTTGTTGAGACACAGGCGTCAACTCCAGGGTGCCCTTTTAGTGGGGGTATCTCATGTTCTTTCGCGCCACTTATTGCATCAAGCGCAGTCGCTGCAAAACCACCACAACAAGCGCTGTAATACGCTGGGATTATTTGATTGTTCCACCTAAGCACGACTCCGTTGGTTTCTTGCACCGCTCTGTGCGCTACATCAAGTACAACGTCTCCTAAAAACATTTGCGACGATGGGCCATCGGAAACATCGTAATGGGATGTGTTTTTTCGTATGTAGTGGTGGTTGATTGCATAACTTCGTGCCGCAACTGCTTGTGCCGCATACGTCGCTGGGTGCCAGTGCGCGTACAGTTCGCCTGCTAACACACCGGGAAGGTATTGTTCGATTGGAACATGCGCCACGACATCAAAGGTTGCCTTGTTGTTATTTGGGTGTAACACAACTTTCCCAGTAACTGTTTTTGCCTTGTTGTTGACAATTACTTCGGTCTGTTTATTAAGGACAACGACTCGTGGAGTATCACCAACGGTTTTTCTTGAATAGCGTAAGTTTCCAATGTCAACTGATTTTGTTTGTTTCCCAATCCGAACACGCATGTCAACTGGCGCATAGGTTGTGCTTGTCGTTTTACTTGGTGGCTCAATAATTTTTCCACACGAAACCAGTGTGCCCGCGACAAATGCAGAGCTTGCAAGCAAGAAACTGCGGCGGTCGCAAAATTGATTGGTTATTTTTAATTCTTGCATCTGTTGTTGCAGTGTATCGGTGGTACATTGCTTGGTAGGAGGTTTCTTTATGAAATATTACACACTTTCTTCTGTTGGAATGACCGCGATCATTGTTATCGTCGGCATTGTTCTCGTTCTTGCAGTTTTTGTTATTGGTATTTACAACGGCTTAGTCGGACTTCGAAACAGAGTGAAGAACGCATATGCGCAAATTGACGTGCAGCTGAAGCGTCGGTATGACCTCATTCCCAACCTTGTTGAAACTGCCAAGGGGTATATGAAACACGAGAGTGAAACCCTTGAAGCGGTTATCAACGCTCGAAACCAAGCGGTCGGCGCAGCGGCGGCGGCATCTAAAGACCCAACTGCAGCTGGGGCCATAAGCGATCTCGCTGGTGCAGATGGTGCCTTAACTGGGGCGCTTAGTAAACTTATGGTGGTGATGGAGGCATACCCAGACCTCAAGGCAAACACAAACATGTTGCAAGTCCAGGAGGAGTTAACTTCGACTGAAAACCGGGTTGCTTTTTCTCGCCAGGCATACAACGACACCGTGCTTGGGTATAACAACAAGCGCGAAATGTTTCCGTCAAACATCGTGGCTGGAATGTTTGGTTTTAAATTTGCGCAAAGCTGGGAGCTTGACGACGAGGCGGCGAGAGACGTACCTAAAGTTAATTTCTAGTCTACATAGTTTTTAAAAATGTAAATGAACTTTTACGAGCATCAAGACCGAGCACAAAGACGCACAAAAATAATCGTGTTTCTTTTTATACTTGCGGTGGTTTGCATCGTTGCTCTTGTTGCTGTTCCCACTGGGTTTGCAACCGAGTGGGAGCCTGGACCAACAATTGCAACGGGTGTTATTAGTTTGCTTGTTGTTGGAATTGCAACACTCATAAAACTTAGCCAGCTTCGGGGTGGGGGACAAGTTGTTGCTGAGATGATGGGTGGTTCATTGTTACAGCGCGCGGGTTGTTCGAGGGCAGAAAAAAGAGTGCAAAACATTGTTGAAGAAATGGCAATCGCAAGTGGAATGCCTGTTCCTCCTGTTTATATCATGCAAGACGATTCTATCAATGCGTTTGCCGCGGGGTGGACTCCAGGCGATGCGGTGATTGGTGTCACAACTGGTTGTATTGAACAATTAAACAGAGATGAGCTTCAGGGTGTCATGGCACATGAGTTTAGCCACATTGCGCATGGTGATATGAAAATTAATATTCGTCTCATTGGCGTGATTTTTGGAATTATGGTCTTGGGTGTTACTGGTTGGGTGCTTGTTCGATATATAGGCCCCGCTGTTTTGAGAACCTCGTCAAGGTCTCGATCAAAAGAGGGGGCGGGCGGAGCGGGGATTGGTCTTGCCATTATTGTGTTTGGTTTGTTCCTTGCTTTGTGTGGGTTTATTGGCACGTTGTTTGGTCGGCTCATCCAAGCGGCCGTCTCAAGGCAACGAGAGTTTCTCGCTGATGCTTCGGCGGTGCAATACACACGAAACCCCAGTGGAATTGGTGGCGCGCTTCGAAAAATAGGTGGAGTAACACCATTGTCTTCGGCACCATCGGACGCGAGCCAGTGCAACCATATGTTTTTTTCCCAAGCGATGGGTGCTCTGTTTGCGAGCCACCCTCCTATTGAAGAACGGATAGCTCGGGTGGAGGGAATCGACGTGGCAACACTCGCTGTACAAAGCGATCGTGAAACTCGCAACACTGCTGTCGGAGACAGTCTCGCTTCTGGGTTCTCGGCTCAAGCCGTGCAACATACAATTGAGAATAATGAGGGAGCGACTCAAGAATCGCTAGCGCTCTCAAGAGAACTCCTTTCTTCGATTGGCGAGCGTGTCCTCGAGAGCGTGGGGGAACCTTGGTCTGCACGGCTTGTGTTGTTCGCCTTGTTGGTGGATGAAAAACAGCCTGCACAATTGGAAATTATTGCGCAAAATCTTTCCATGGTTGAGTTCGTTGAATATAAAAGAATTGCGAAGGAAATTGCAAAAACAAACAATGCGGCTCGATTGCCAATTATTGATTTGGCTTCCCCTGCTTTACAACAATTAAGTTCTGAACAAAAATCAGATTTCAACAAACTGCTTACGCTTCTAATCCGAAGCGATGGAGTTATGGATAGACTTGAGTGGGTGTTCGTGTCAGTCGTACAAAAACATATCGCTCCACCAAAGATAAAGAGTGCCAACAAAACTCTCGCGACAAGAAGTGCGTCTGCGTCTCTTGTGTTGGGGATGCTCGCTTATTATGGGGCTACCGTAGCGGAAGCTGCGGAAGACGCCTTTAACTCGGGTGCTAAAGCGTGTGGGTTAGAAAACCAAACGATACCAAAACTTGCGGATTGTTCCGTCGAACTATTAAGGGGTGCATTACAACAACTGCAAACACTGCGGTTTGTTGACAGGAAACAGTTCCTTTTAGCGTGTGAAGGGGTTGTCGTGCATGATGGGCGTGTCACAACCACCGAAGCAGAGGTTATCCGCGCAATTGGTGATGTGCTTGATTGCCCTATTCCGTTATATGGAAAATAAACTTATTCGTCAAGGCTACGGAGTTCTAATCCATGCGCCTTAAGTCCGGCATTGATTTCAACGAGCGAGGTTGACCCAAAGTTTTTAATTCCCATGAGTTCTGCTTCTGTGCGAATTGCCAAATCACCTAGTGTTTGGATATTTAACCGTTGAAGTGCTTTGCGTGCACGAACTGAGAGGTTTAATGCAGCAACGGGTTGTTTTAAAATTTGCTCTGGAGCATGATTTAGCAGTTCTTCGTATCGGTCTTGGTGAACGCGACTCACGTGTGTGCCCTCTGCGCCTTGACCAAGTCGCAAACTACGGGCAGTCAACATGTGTTTGATTTCAATGAGGGATGTTTCGCCGAAGTTTTTATAGCTCAAGAGTTCATTTTCAGAAACTTTTAACAGATCCCCGAGTGTGCGTATTTCCATTTTCTTCAAACAGTTTCGTGCACGAACGGATAATTCGAAATCGGTTACCGGTGTATTCATCATCGCGGCTGTTTTTGCCGCATCGCGCGCGATCTCTTCGTCGTAATACATGTCCGTTGAAGATTGCACGTCAACTAGATAAAGACGAGCGCGTTCGTGGGTTGGGTCTGTGTCGAGAATCTGCCGAAGACATTTCTCTGCCGCGTTTAGGTTTCCGCGGTCTTCATAAATAACCGAAAGGTTCAAGAGAGAATTGAAGTGTGGGCGGTCGCAAAGGGTAATTTCCTCGTAAATCTCAACCGCTTCGGATTCTTCACCAACAAGGTCTAACAAATAAGCGAGGTAGAACTTTTGTTCGGTGCTTGCGCCACACGATCGAGCTTTTCGAAGTGCTTCGATTGCTTCGTAGCGCATTCCGTCTTTTTCAAACTGAACACCGGCCTCGTAATGACCGTTTGCTTGTTCGGGGTTACCCCCGCCTATTACTGTTTCTAAACCTGTTTGTTGTGTCACTTTATTCTGCTCCTCTTCGTTTATAAATATCGCAATTGGAAATTGTACTAAACCTCGCGATATTATGCAAAACGCTTCTTAATTTGGCTCTGGGGGATCCACTAAATCGCCAATTGCGGCGCCTGCTTCGGGAGCTGGTGGCCCAATGGTAAGGGGCGCAGCTCGTGCAGCTTCTTTTTTCTCTTTGTTTCCAATAAGGTCGATTGAGCGCCAACTGCCACGTTCAAACCTGATTGCCATTGTTACGCTGATGAGCACTATATACGTTGCGGCAGCAATCCAAGGGCCAACGGAGCCGGTTTGTGGGAAAAACGTGATTGCAATCCAGCCACCTCCAACAATAAACACCCAGCTGTAGATAGCGGTAACAATTCCCGGAAACACCGTGTCTCCCGCACCCCGAAGCGCGCCGGTATAGACAATTCCAAGTGCATCCGCTGTCTGAAAAAGGGCAACAACAATCAGCATATTTGCGCCAAGCCGAATAATTTCTTTTTTGTCTTCTAGTGTGTATTGTCCGCTGCTTATAAACATTTCGATTAACTCAACTCGAAACAGAACAAAAATAGTCGCACACACCGTCATGTACACCACTGCAATTGCAACACCCACCCGCGCCCTAGATACCGCAATGTCGGGAGTGTTTGCCCCGATATATTTTCCAACAATTGAATTGATGGCAACGTTAATCCCCACCGCTGGCATAAAACTTAGTTGTAAAAATGCAAGTGCAATCCAACCGGCGGCCATGTCGTTCGTGCCAAAGTGTCCAACATAGACCGTCATGAAAATAGCCCAGCAAATAATTTCGTTTCCCCATTGAATGGAGCCGGGCCATCCAATTTTAAAAATGTTTTTAACTACTTTTATCGAGGGTTTCCAGTTGTTACGGGTTCCATACTTAGCGTGGAATTTTGGTCCAACAAACAACAGAAACGGAATTATCGTTTCCATAAACATGCCAATGACTGTTGCAATGGCAGCGCCCTTCAGCCCAAGTGCTGGCGTACCGGGAATTCCGGGCAACACTCCATCGATGCCGTTTTCTCCAAAAATTAATACATAGTTCGCTACAACATTCACTATGTTTGCTATGACCGTGGAACCGGTAATTATTTTTGGCATGTGCATGCCTAAAAAATATTGTATAAAACCTCGGCCAACTAATAAAAACAAACTCCCCACTAACATGTATGTCGCATACATTGATTCGAGCGAAACCAGTTTTTCGTCAGCCGCCCCTGGGTTGATGTGTTGGAAAATGTGTGGAACAATAAAAATAAAAGGGACTATTATGGCAACCCAACAGCAAAGCGCCATCCAGCCGGCGTTCCATGGATACTTGGCACCTTTTCTTGGTTCTTCTGCTCCAAGGTGTTGGCTTACAAAAGTGTTGACAACGGTTACTATCCCCATAATTGTTGCAATTGCAGCAAACGACCAAGTGCCAGCGTTTCCTTGTGCTGCAATCTCTATTTTTCCAACCTGACCAACCATGAGCCGGTCTGTAAATTGCATGACGGTAAAGCTTGTCATAGTTAAAATTGTTGGCCAAGCAAGAGACCAAACTTCTTTTATTGCAAAACCAAGGTCGGAAATTTCAGAGTGGTTGTTTTTTGTTTTTAGTGCATTACTCATGGGTAACGGATGTGTCCCACTTCCCTCGGGTTATTGGAAGAGAATTGCCGTTACTTGCGTCAAGTACTTGTTGAATAACTTGCCGTGTAAGGTTTTTTGGGTTGCCCTGCCATCGTACTGTGTTGTCGCTGCTTATCACGAGTGCTAGTGGAATTGCCGAGCATGAAATTGCTGTTTGCATTTGTTTTGAAGCATCAACAGCAACCCCATACTTCATGGGTGTTTTTTGCATAAAGTTGGAAATTTTTTGCGTGGTTTCTCCAGACACTCCAACAAATGCAACTTTTCCTTTAAAGTGTTTTGCCAATTCATTCATGTGTGGAATAGATTTGATACACGGGCCGCACCACGTTGCCCAAAACTCGACAACCCGAACACAATCAACTGTGTTTATTTTTGGTGTTACCCATGATTGGACAAAGAAGTCTGGTGCGGACTTTCCTTGCATATTTGAAGCTCTTCCAAAATTTTCGGAGTGTTGTGGATACGCGGCTATTATTGTCTGGTTTGTGTTTGTGGGGTCAAATTCTTTGATTTTTAGATTGGGGTCATGTGGTCTTTGCAAAAGTTCTTGAATTGCCTTTTGTACTCCACTTGGACGTAATCCAACAAACTGCACGGCGCCGTTTTTGTCAAGCAGAATATTGGTTGGGGTTTTGTAAAAACCAAGGTCGTTGCACAAGTCGCCCGTTGGGTCAAGTAGGGTAATCGCGCTTGTGCTTGCTTTTGAAATATATTCCTGCGCAGCTGTGTGCCCTTTTGGTGTGTGAATGGTGACCAGCGCAACGTCTTCTGCTCCATCAATTTTTGTGAGTATTTTTTGCGTTGTTGAAAACGCTTGCCGCCCAGCGGGTGTGGTGTGTGTCCATGATTGAACAACAACTACCTTGCCGTGAAAATCATCCCACGAAAGTAAATCAATAGATTCTTTTTTTACGCCATCGCCCGCGAGTACAACATCTTTGTGTATTGGTGGTGGTGAATAAGAAATCAACTCCGACAGTGCAGAAACGTCAGCTTCGCTCAACCGTGGATCCACCCACGCACTTGTGTCCGACACTTGGGAGACAAGTGTGGTTGCTAGTAGTATTGTTGAAAACATCATGTCACCTACATCCCTGTTGCGTAGGTGTGTAGGTTACCAATTTCCAATCACTTGAAGCAAGTCCACTACATTTACTTCGCCGTCTGGAACAATATCCTCGTAACAAGGTGCGCCACAAGAGCCCCATTGTGCAACAACATCGAGAATGTCGGTTACGTTCACGGCACCATCACAATTCACGTCGCCTTGAACAGCGTCGTTCCCTGTTGAGATAATTTGCACATCGTCTATGTTCCAACCTGAATATCTCCAGCCACCATCGGTGGTTCCCATTGTCCACCGAATACGAACGTCGGCTTGCGAATCTGCCAGACTAGAAATGTCGTACGTTGTTGTTTGCCACTGGCTGTCTTCAATGGTTGATGGGTTTGACCAAATGGTTGACCATGCGCCGCCAGCCACACTCACGCTAATTTGTGCGTGGTCATACGAGGGTTGTTCTACATTTAAGTAGCGCATAAATTGGAGGTGTGTTTCTGTATTTCCAACCAAAGAGAAAGACGACGAAACAAGATGTTCCTCGCTCAAGTTGTTTGGATAAT
>CAZURP010000011.1:0-13273 GCA_964623715.1 uncultured Isosphaeraceae bacterium
TGAAGAAAAAGGTCTCAAAGTCGCAGGCGCTAAATTCATGCAGATATCGCAAGAATTGGCGGCGACACATTATTCTGACCACAAAGAACGCCCGTTTTATGCTGGTTTGGTGAGTTTTATGACAAGTTCGCCAGTGCTTGTGCTCGCTCTTGAAGGTGTTGGTGCAATTGCAGTCTGCCGTTCGATGATGGGCGCGACATTCGGCTCACAAGCAGCATCGGGCACGATTCGAGGAGATTTTGGTGTTTCAAACAGCTTTAACTTGATTCACGGCTCGGATAGCCCAGAAGCAGCGACCAAAGAACTTGGCCTCTTTTTCAACGAAGGTGAGGTTCTTTCTTGGGACCGAGCCAACGAAGGATGGGTGTACGACCTTTCTGGCGATGAGCCAGAATAAGCCAAAAATGCGGTTTATCTTCCGATAACCCTCCTTTTGGCTGAAAAAGTTTCAGAAAAGTAAAAAAAAATGAAAATACGGTACTCGTTTCTCTATGAACCGCGTAGTAGGGGTGCCGTGCGTCTTTATCGCGGTCATTTCTTTTTTTACAAGGGGTTACATCTGAATCATGCCAACACCAAAAAGGCAATCTAATCGAGCTACGCATCACCGCGGCTCATCCAAACGTCGACGTCGATCGCGAATCGAACGAGACAATATCGACCGCGCACTTACTGAGCCGGTAATTGTTGTCACATCTCCCATCTTTGCGAAAAAGGATGCGAAGAGAATGGTGTTCGATATTCCTTCCGACGTTCCACGACTTCCAGTTTCTTGGTATTGCCCTGCCATTGATATGGCCACGCCTCCTAAGCGAACCATTGCGCGTTTGCTTACACGTGAGGAAGAAACCATATTGTTTAGGCAGTACAACTATGCTCGTATGAAATGGCAATTGTTGCAAGACAAAATCAGTAAAACCAATTCACCAAAGGATAAAGAAATCGACGAACTGCTTCACTGGCATACAATTTCGATTGAACGCCGAGACCACATCGTAGAATGTAACCTTGCACTTGTGCTCGCTATGGCAAAACGTAGTTGGGCAACAGGTGAATATGCAGACCTTGTTGCGGAAGGCAACGTTGCGCTCCTCCGGGCGGTCGACCGATTTAATTGTGAACTTGGCTTCAAATTTTCTACATACGCTTGCAGGGCCCTTACGACTGCATTTAACCGTTTTGGACGCAAGCAACTCAAACACAAAGAGAACGTCCCCTTTGAATATGACCCTGATCGAGAGCCAGTACATTCTCACGAAGAGGAATTAGCGAGCCCAGAATATGTGCATGCAATTCGCGATGCTGTTCGAAGCGATGCGGTACAACTGACTGATGTTGAAAAAGATGTGTTGAGGTATAGATTTGGCTTGTTTGCTGGGCAGAATCCACCAAAGTTAACACTTCAAAAAGCAGGGGGATTATTGGGAATTTCCAAGGAACGCGTACGCCAAGTGCAACTTCGTGCATTGCGCAAAATCCGAGAAGTCTTGGAAGACAGGTTACCAATCGATTTGAAGGTTGGTTGATGTTCCTTTTGGATAATAAAGAGAATTAGTTATATAAGGGATAATAAACCGTTACAGTAAACATTGTGACAGTAACGAATCCCAAAGAAAACATTTCACTTCCTGTAGTGCAAAAGCGTAAGCACAACAGAACTCGCTGGATTGTATTGTACGCAGTACAGGCGTTGATTCTCTTGCATATTGCAGTTTGGCTAATAGGTCAAAAGTACGATTGGTTTGATGGCACAACACTAACGCCAATAGAACCATCTGAGGGAATGGAGTTTGTTAAAAACGGCGTGGTGAATGCTGGAGCAATTTTCTTTGCACTTGCGTTGCTTTCAACGTTTATTTTTGGTCGTTGGTTCTGTGGCTGGGGATGTCATATAGTTTTGCTTCAAGATATTTGTCTGTGGATGATGCGTAAAGTCCACGTTCGCCCGAAACCCTTTCGTGCTCGTTGGTTGATGTGGTTTCCGTTTGGTTTGGCTGTCTATATGTACATATGGCCACTGTTTTATCGAATTGCATTAGCTCCGTGGCTACAACCAGAACTTCGCTGGCCAGGCATTACAACGCATTTGTTCACGGAAGATTATTGGAGTTCGTTTGTCTCTCCTCTTTTGGCGATACCCTTTCTTTTGATTTGTGGTTTTGCAACAGTCTACGTTCTCGGCGCAAAAGGATTCTGCACATACGGGTGCCCTTATGGTGGTTTTTTTGCACCCCTTGACACGATTTCACCCAACCGAGTTCGTGTAAATGAGAACTGCCAAAAATGCGGTAAATGCACAGCTGCGTGCACTTCAAATGTGCGTGTGCATGAAGAAGTCGATCTGTACAAAATGGTTATCGATTCTGGGTGCATGAAAATTATGGATTGCATCGACGCCTGTCCAAACGACGCTCTTTCCATCGGTTTTGGAACATCTGCAGTTGGAAAACGAACAAAAAAGAAATCATACGATTTGACTCTCGGCGGCGAATTGTTCGTGACAGTATTTTTTCTTCTAGGCTTCTTCGCATTCCGAGGTTTATATGCTTCAATTCCGATGCTGATGGCAGTGGGAATGTCGCTTGTTGGGACGTGGATTGTTTGGAAGGGCGTACGATTGCTGACGACTGCGAATGTATCTTTTCACAAAACACAACTTCGATTTCACAGCAAAACAAAGCCCGCAGGTGTACTCTTTTTATTCGTTGCGTTGCTCTGTCTTGTGTTTACTTTGCAAAGCGCATTTGTCGGGTCGTTTGTATTTATGGGCAATGTCGCACTTGGCGAGAATGATGAAAGGCGTGCATTGCACTACTACAAATTATCTGGACCAATTACAGATGGAGGAATTGGTTTATCGAGCAATCCAAATGTAGACATGGCGATGGCGAAAATTCATGAGAGAAACAGTAATTTTCTTGAAGCAGAGCGTTTGCTCTGGCGAATCGATGCACATGTCGGGCCGGATGAACGCGTCACGATGTTGCTTGGGCAAATGATGCAGCACCACGAACAAACAAGTGAACTTGTTTCGTTCTACACCACACATCTTGACGCAAATGAACAGTGGGAACTCGTTTGGGAAGATTATGTCGGTTGGTTGAAGCGGGATGGTATGTACGAACAAGCAATCTCCGCCTCGAGGGACTCAGTTTACATCAACCCAAATGCAATTCGATTACAAATCCAATTAGTGTTGCTTGAAATTGATTTTGGTGATGTCGAAAATGCTGTTGTTCTTGCAACGCAAATGACGACTTCATTTCCTGGTGTCGCAGCTCCTTGGATGTTATTATCTCGATCGCTTGACGCCTCAGGCAACCATGATGCTGCGCGCAAGGCACAAGCCCAAGCCGCGAAAATTCAAGGCGAACGGTAAAAGAACAATCCCGCGGGCAAAAGAACAATCCCGCGGGTCGTTTATTTAGGTGGTTGTTTCGGTGAGTGCGTTTTGAAAAAGAGCACAAAGGTCTGTTGCATCTTCTGTTGCATACGCGGCTTCGCGGAAAGAACGATCGACCATGAGTCGACTGATTTTTCCAAGCGCTTGAATATGGTCAGAAGTATTCTCAGTCGGTGACACAAGCAAAATAATAAGTTCGACCGGGCGCTTGTCTGGGCTAGCGAAATCAATTGGTGAAGCGGGACGTCCCATGGCCATCACCATGTTTTCAAGTTGGTCGCAACGTCCATGTGGAATAGCAAGCCCTTCGCCGATACCAGTTGTTCGCTGTAGTTCACGTTCCCAGACCGCTTGTTTTATAACTTCGCAGTTTGAAATACATCCTTCAGTCGCGAGCAATTCGACCAGTTCGCTGATTGCACCTTGCCGGTCAGTCGTTTCAAGCGGGGCTCGAATTGTCTTTTCTTGGATGAGGTCAATGAGGTTCATAGTAATGCTCTGGGCAAGAGGAAGATTGTACCAATCGCGAGACCCTTTGCCTAGAACTATCTTGCTCTAAGTAAGGCGACAAAGCCGCCATCGTGCCATTTGGTTGGGTCTGACCCTGGAGAGCCATTTGGCATCGTTGTCTTTTCGGAAACGAGTTCTAGTCGTTGGTGATCAAGGAGCCACTGCACTTGCGACCTATTTTCCGCTCTATCGATGCTACACGTTGCGTAGAGAAGATGCCCCTTCTTCTGCAAAACGCTTCGAGCATCTGCAAGAATTTCTTGTTGAAGTGCAACAAGTGAATCGATATGTCTTTTATCGTATCGGTATCTCGCCTCTGGTCTTCGTGCAAAAACGCCACTGTTTGAGCACGGTGCATCCACCACCACAAGGTCGAATGGTTCGTTTGGTCCATCAAGCCCAGGGGCGTACACGGTAATGTCTAATTCTGCTGCCATTTCTTCAAGGAACGCTCGTCGCACATCATTTGGTTCAGTTGCTGCAATCATCGCCTCTGGAAAAAGTCCACGAAGTTGTTTTGTTTTTGTACCCCGCCCCGCACAGACATCTAGAATTCTATGTGGTTGAATTTGTTGTACAGGGTCAAGTGAAGAGCCGGAAGTCGGGTCTTGCGCTCGAAGAGCCGGTTTTTCAAAAAAGAGCGTGGCAAGGTCAACACCTTGGGGCACAACGCCAAACCGCGAATCTTCATGCGGAAGAATGTCGGCGGGGAGCGATTCGCCTTCTGGCACAGTGACGATAATTGGTGCTTCAGCAAGACTTCCCAATGCGATGCTCGTCGCAAGTTCTTCGCCAAATTCTTTCGTGAGTCGCTTCCACGCCTTTCGTGGAAACCCCGTTTGGTAGTCTGTGGAATCTTTATAGATAGGTTCATTCAACTCCCAAGCACTTCCATCGCTTCTCAGGAAGTGGTAAGGATTGCCCGCATCTCCTTGCTCGACAATCTCTTTGCGTAGTCGTGTGATGTTTCGAAGGACTGCGTTGACAAACCCCGTTGCCCTTGGGTGCCCATTTTTTCGTGCCCAATCCACAGCGCAGTTTATGATGGCGTGATCAGGAATCCTGTCGAGTAACATTAACTGCGCAGTCGCAACAAGGAGTGTCGCGCCAATTGGTGCGTCGAGCTTGTGCACAATTCTGTTGCTGGCGTGACCAATCAAAGTTGTAAGAGAAATCCAACGCCGATGCACTGCGTGGTCAATAGCTCGAGCGAGCGATGCTTCTCTGGCATCGAGCGTCGAAACGTCGAGTGGCTTCATGCCAATATCGGGGAAGCGCTTGAATTCGGTGCTGATCCTATGGGTAACGACATGTCTTGCGTCAGACATTAATTAGGAAGCAGCACAATTGCAATCACACGATTGCCTTAGCGCATCTACTTTGTCAGTCTTTTCCCATGAAAATGAGCCAGCGCAGGTTTCATCGGGAGTCCGTCCGAAGTGACCGTGGTATGCGGTGTGCGCGTAAATTGGTGAAAGTAAACCCAACGAACGAATGATTCCACTTGGAGTCAGTTCGAAGTTCTTTTTAATGAGTTCTGCAATGTGTGCTTCGTCTATTTTTGCAGTGCCTTGGCAGTCGACACAGATGGATACAGGTTCAGCCATTCCGATTGCGTAGCTGAGTTGTACTTCGCAACGGTCTGCAAGATCAGCGGCGACAATATTTTTTGCAATGTATCGTGCCATGTATGCAGCGGAACGATCTACTTTACTTGGATCCTTCCCAGAGAAAGCACCTCCACCGTGACGACCACTTCCACCGTACGTGTCAACAATAATTTTACGGCCTGTCAATCCGCAATCACCCTTTGGACCACCAATTTCGAACTTGCCCGTTGGGTTGACGTGTATGTCTATTTTGTCATTCCACCAAGCGCCAAGCACTGGCTTGATGATGTGTTCGGCGACTGCTTCATGCAGTCCGTCTAATTCTCCCGTCCAAGAAGGACCATGTTGTGTCGAAAGCACAACGGCATCAATACGTTGAGGAATACCATTTTCATACTCAACGGTGACTTGACTCTTTGCGTCTGGGCGAAGCTCAGGGATCACTCCTGCTTGGCGAACTTCAGCGTGCTTTGCAACGAGTCGGTGAGAGAGGTCAATGGCAAGGGGCATGTAGGAATCAGTGTCCTTGCACGCGTACCCAAACATGAGTCCCTGATCACCAGCACCCTGCGCTTTATAGAGTCCAGCGTCAGAATCGACACCTTGGCCTATATCTGGGGATTGCTTATCGAGTGTGACCATGACTGCGCAGCTGTCTGCATCAAAACCGAGCGTTGCATCGGTGTATCCGATTCGGCGAATGGTTTCGCGAACTATTGTTGGAATATCAACATAGCCATCACAAGTGACTTCCCCAGCGACGACAACAAGGCCGGTGGTGACCAACGTTTCCACAGCGACGCGGCTCTCGGAGTCAATACTGAGCATTGCATCGAGAATTGCGTCTGAAATTTGGTCTGAAACCTTGTCTGGGTGTCCCATAGAGACGGATTCTGAAGTGAAGAGGTGTTTTTGCTGCATCATGGTGAATATTCCTTTATTCGTTAATCCGGATTATAGCATAGAGATGTTGTGCGACCCATCAAAATCGTGCCTTATGATACGCATCTATGCTCATCCAAATGGAATTATCAAGAATCCTCATCCGCGAGATAACCGATGCGCAGTTTATTGAATTACGCGAGGTTGATGGGGAACGCACTTTTCCGATTGTTGTCGGAAAGCCAGAAGCATACGCAATCGATCGACGTCTCAAGGGCGTTGAGCCAGAACGCCCCCAGACACACGAATTACTTGCGTCCGTCATCGAAGAGCTTGGTGGAACATTAATCTCAATATGTATTGATGATTTAATCGAAGGTACATTATTCGCCAAACTGTTAATCCTGCAAGGCGAACGGGAACAAGTCATCGACAGCCGACCATCCGATGCGATTGCGCTCGGTGTTGCGATGCAAGTTCCTATCTTTGTCGAAGAGGACGTTCTCGATGAGATTGAAAAAGACAGACCTGATGAAGAGCCCATGGAATTTGGCTGGGAAGAGTAAAACATTTCCAACTGACTTCGTCGTCGAAGAAGTACCGTTGTATGCACCTTCTGGAGAGGGTGAGCATTTGTATGTCACGGTGCGTAAAACAAACATGTCGCACGAGCAATGTGTTCGTCAAATCGCAAAACAATTTAATGTTTCAAAAAGAGATGTTGGTTGTGCAGGCCGCAAAGATTTTCGTGCAGTAACAACCCAGATGTTTTCTGTCTATGTTCGAGGCAAAAAACCAGAAGTTCCAGAGACGATTGGGAATCTTGATGTGCTTTGCTCCTCCTACCATGGGAACAAACTTCGGTTGGGTCATTTAATCGGAAACGAGTTTACACTCCGAATTCGGGAAATTGATGTGAATAGACTGCCCGAAGTGGAACAGCGTTTATTTGAACTTTCGAAAACAGGTATGCCAAACTTTTTTGGTCCACAGCGGTTTGGTAATTATGGGAACAACCATGCGCTTGGTTTAGCGCTTATCAAGGAAGAGTATGAAGATTTAGTAGTAAAGTTGCTCTGTGGGAATGAGCGCCACCACGATTTTGTGCGCGCTGGAGAATTAAAAAAAGCGTTCGATGCGTGGCCCTTCGGCCAACCCGCTGAGCGCAATGTTCTTGAAGCACTCGTATATGGAAGAAGTGCACAACAAGCGTGCAAGAAGATTGAGAAGCCACTTCGGAAATTATGGGTAAACGCATTGCAATCGCATTTGTTTAACGAAACATTGCAAGCTCGTGTTGAAGACGGAACTTGGGACAAGTTGTTATTGGGCGATCTTGCTTGGAAACACGACGGTGGGGGGAGAACGTTTGAAATCACTGAAGAAGAGTTACAAGAGAAGGAACTACTCACGCGTGTTGATTCGTTTGCTCTTTCGGCTTCTGGTCCACTTTGGGGATCCAAAATGCGTGAGCCGTCGGGAGACGTCCTTGCAAAGGAATTGCAAGTGCGCGAATTATATTCTCTTGAAGAGAAGCATTTTGACTCAATGCGAACGTACGCACAAGGCGCTCGCCGTCCGCTTAGAGTGCAAGTGGAAAAGCCAACAGTTTCGCTGTCTTCAGACGAGCATGGGGAGTTTTTCGAGCTGAAATTTGCCTTGCCCTCAGGTAGCTACGCAACGACGCTCATAAAGCAAATCCTGTAATGACTTTTCGTTTTTCAAAGTGACAGTCACTTTGAAAAACGAAAAGTAGTTCGCAGAGGGGCAGGATTGTTTGAACTTGTGGTTATTTTTGACGTTTTGGTGCAAAAAATGCTTGGAGAAGGGAGACGCATTCATCTTCAAGCACCCCGCCGGTGACTTCACAACGGTGGTTAAGTCGAGGGTCATCAGCGATGTTGTAAAGGGTCCAGCACGCGCCAGATTTTTGGTCACTTGCGCCAAACACCACGCGATCAATACGAGCATTTACAAGCGCGCCAGCACACATTGGGCAGGGTTCAAGCGTGACGGCGAGCGTACAGCCATGCAATCTCCAACGCCCGAGTTTTTTTGCAGCGTTTGTTAGCGCAATGATTTCAGCGTGTGCTGTTGGATTGTGGTCAGTTTCTTTTCTGTTAAAACCTTCTCCGACAATCTCTCCATCACAAAAAACGGCTGCACCTATCGGCACCTCGTTGATGTTTGAAGCTTGGTGCGCGAGGTCAATCGCACGCCACATCATTGCTTCATCATGCATTTTCATTGTCACCAGCAACGCGGGACATTGGCACCCAGACAATCAGCTGGATACCGAGTTCATACAAAGCGTAGAGAGGGATGAGCATCATGAGCATCGACACAACATCTTGTGGTGTAATGATGGCAGAAATAAGTGCAAGCACAAGAAGTGCGTATCTTCGATGTGCTCGCAACCAATCTGGTTGCACAACACCCATCCACCCGAGCAACAGCATGACCATTGGAAGTTGGAATGCAACAGCAATGGCGAACATCATCATGATGACAAACCCAAGGTAACTGCTGAGTTGAAATTGTTGCGAAATGAGTGAGCCGTGACTCATCGGCATAGTGAGTGTTTCAAGAATGCCTGATTCAGTCGAAGGAACAGCGACAGTTAACACGCCTTCGGGAATCTTGATCCACGCGTCTCCAAGCGCGGCAATTTCTGGTGGAGTATCAAGAATTGGGAATGCAACATTTGATATTGAGTCGCCTATCGAAATAGTGCTTGTTTGCAACTCTACATTTCCAGCGATTGTCACCATGAAATCAAGAATGACGGGGAGCATAAAAAAGTACATCAAGGCTAGACCTAGCACGCCAAGGAGCGTACTTAATGGAATGAGGAAATACACAAACCGCCGTTCGTGTTTATGCAATCCCGGAGAAACAAACTGCCAGAGTTGATACAAAATCCATGGACCCGCGGTCAATATAGACGCACCGATTGCAATTTTCATTTCAGCGATGATGAATTCTGGTGGACTAAGAACTTGTACTTGCGTTGGCAATCCATGGTCTTCGAGCACCGCATACAGCGGGATTAAAAACCACCTGACGATAGAATCAGCAAGAAAGAAATAAAGGACGGCAAGTGGAATCGGTGGAATGACACACCAGATAACTCGTGACCTGAGTTCCTCAAGGTGATCACCAAGCGACATCGTACCTTCGTTATGTGTATTCTTTGCCATGCGTAGGTGGTACAGGATACCCTTTACAAGGCAAGTTATACTGTGCATCTACAACGAGATTTTTATATGGCTACAACAGACGATTATTACAAGTTATTAGGAGTAAGTAGGACGGCAACAGCGGACGAGATTCGCAAGGCGTACCGAAAACTCGCCCGCAAATACCACCCAGATGTGAACAAGGCGGATGATGCGGCAACGAAGTTTGCTGAGGTCCAAGAAGCGTACGACACGCTCTCAGATGCCGAAAAACGCAAGATGTACGATACGTATGGCTCGGCAGGGCCGAGTGGTGGATTTGGTGGCGGTTCACCTTACGGCGGCGGACGCGGTGGAGGATATGGGCAACAAGTCGATTTCTCGGATATTTTCGGATCTGCATTCGGGGGCGGTGGGGCAGGTTCACCATTTGGCGGCGGCGGAATGGGCGGTGGTCGCCCACAACCAACAAAAGGGCAGAATATAGAGCAAGCAATTACGGTGACATTTATGACGGCGCTCAAGGGTGGGGCTGAAGAAGTCACTACGAGCGATGGAGTTTCTAAAGTAAAAATCCCCGCTGGCATTGAAAGTGGCAAGAAATTGCGCCTCAAGGGCAAGGGGCAACCGAGTATGTCAGGCGGCGAGGCAGGCGACATGATTGTTTCCGTTTCTGTCGGCGGTCACTATATGTATCAAAGGCACGGTCTCGATGTTGAGATGGATGTTGACATAAACATTGCAGAAGCAGCGCTCGGCACGAAAGTAACACTTCCTTTACCACTTGGCGGGAGTGTGGACATGACGATTCCTGCGGGTGTTTCAAGCAGCAGTCGCTTGCGTGTAAAGGGTATGGGATGTAAAACCACAGAGGGAAAGAAGGGTGATTTTTACGCAGTCATTCACATCATCGCCCCAACCGAAATAGACGAAGAAACAAAAGAACTTCTTGAAGAACTAAAGAAACGATTGCCCAACCCGCGGGAAGAAGAACTAAACAATGGGTAAACAAGCAGTCGTACTTCTTTCTGGGGGGTTAGATTCAGCGACAGTTCTTGCGATTGCAAATGATGCAGGGTTTTCATGCCACGCGTTAAGTTTTGAATACGGGCAACGGCATAACATCGAATTGGAGTGTGCAAAAAGGGTGACTAGCGCTCTGGGTGTTTCGTCGCACGTCGTTTCGAATATTGACTTAAGTGCTTGGGGCGGGTCCGCATTGACGGACGATATTGACGTTCCAAAGAAAGGTGAGGATGTGGGTATTCCTGTTACCTACGTTCCGGCTCGAAACACGATTTTCCTAAGCCATGCTCTTGGATTTGCAGAGGCGATTGGTGCGCGAGATATCTTTATTGGGGTGAACGCAGTTGATTATTCTGGGTACCCGGACTGTCGAGGGGCGTTTATCAATGCATTTCAAACACTCGCGAACGTAGCAACCAAAGCTGGCGTGGAGGGCGAAACGTTTACTGTTCATGCACCGTTGTTAGAAATGACAAAGGTTGACATAATCAAACGCGGTTACGAACTTGGCGTTGACTATTCCATGACACAAAGTTGTTATGACCCAGCAAAAAACGGTACGCCGTGCAGTGCATGCGACGCCTGCCGCTTGCGAGAGGCGGCATTTTCCGAATTTAATCTACCCGCGGTAGATTAAATGCTCATGAAAGAGTGAGGAACTCGCGGAAGATTAAATGTCGAGGTTCTTGACTTCGAGGGCGTGGTCTTCAATGTACTTTCGGCGGCATTCAACTTGCTCACCCATAAGGGTCGTGAATAATTGATCAGCATCTGAAGCGGCGTCCCATGCCACCCGTAACAATGTGCGCTGCTCTGGGTCCATTGTTGTATCCCACAATTCTTCTGGATTCATTTCACCTAGACCCTTAAACCGCTTAATCTCAATCCCACGGCGACCGATTTGGCGGAGCGAATCGAGTATTTCAGGGATATTTGGAACGTCTACGGTTTCGTGTTTCTCGCCGTTGGTACTAATTTCCCAAGCGTATTTTGTACCGAGAAGCTCTCCGCTGACGGTTTCCTCTTGCACAAGAAAGTAGTCATTGATATCGATATTGCAATCGACGAGTGTTCTAATAATCGCATCAATTTCTCGGTTTTCGTGGAGTTCGCGCAACGCAGCAATTCGTTCGGCGTTTCCATTGGACTCTTCAACAGTCATGTCATCGAGTAACAAATCATTTTCGGCAATGACTTTTCTCGCGTCCTCTTCATTCCAACAGACAACCTCATTGTTTAGCCAGACAACCCGGAAACGAGGCAGGCGGTTTTTATTGTCGGGGTCGTCGTCGCGCAATGCAAGAAGCCGCTTAAATGGCGTACCTCGTCGTTCCGCAATGTTGATAAGTTCAGAAAGTCGTGACAATTGTTTTGCTACTCTGCCGAGTTCTTCGCCTTCGATTTTATGCATTTCATCCCCTTCGGAATTACGCACAAGAAGTGAGGCAGAGTTAATGACCATTTCCATGAGCAATGAAGTCATTTCTTCTTCACTATTGACATAGAAACTCTTTTTGTTTCGAGTCACTTGGTACAAAGGAGGTTGGGCAATATATATTTTGCCTTGTCGAACAAGTTCGCTCATTTGCCTAAAGAAGAACGTGAGTAGAAGCGTGCGAATGTGTGAACCATCAACATCGGCGTCAGTCATGATGATGATGCGACCATATCGCAATTTTGCAATGTCAAAATCTTCACCGATGCCACACTGAAGCGCCTGAATGAGAATGCGAATCTCTTCAAAGCCAAGGACCTTGTCAATTCGTGCTTTTTCAACGTTCAGAATTTTACCCTTCAATGGAAGGATCGCTTGCGTATCGTGGTCTCGCCCACCCTTTGCGGAACCACCAGCAGAATCGCCTTCAACGATGAAAAGTTCAGAGCGGTCAACGTCGTTTGTGACGCAATCAGCAAGTTTTTGTGGCATACCGCCAGACTCAAGTGCGCCTTTTCGCTTAATGAGATCTCGTGCCTTGCGAGCCGCTTCACGTGCCTGCGCAGCGAGAATTGCTTTTAAGCAGATTTTCTTTGACTCAGAGGGATGTTCTTCGAGCCAAGCACCGAGAAGTTTCGATACGAGCGAAGAAACAATGGACTCGACTTCTGGGTTAAGGAGTTTTTCTTTTGTTTGGTTGTTGAATTGTGGGTCAGCCAACTTTACCGAAATGACTGATGTTAAGCCTTCGCGCAGGTCATCACCACTTGGTGTTAAACCTTTGATGAGATTATTTCTTTTTGCGTACGCGTTCACTGTTCGTGTGAGTGATGTTTTGAAACCTGAAACATGTGTTCCTCCATCTGGGTTGACAATGTTGTTGCCAAAAGCAAGTAGCACTTCGCTTGTTGCGTCGGTGTATTGCATTGCGACATCGCAAATAGTTCCAGTTTCTTTGTCAGTAAAAGACAACGAAATTGGCGAACTGTATTCGCTCTTGCCTCTGTTTATATATGAAACATAATCGGCAAGCCCGTGCTCGCTGTAGTATGTTTCTTCACGTATCTTTCCTTCACTGTCGACTCGCTCGTCAATGAAGCGAATTGAAACGCCCGGATTCAAAAATGCGAGTTCTCGCAACCGGTGTTCCAACGATTCAAAACGAAAGACAGTGTCGGGGAAAATTTCGGGATCAGGCTAAAATGAAATATGTGTTCCGGTTGCGCGC
>CAZURP010000011.1:13283-18736 GCA_964623715.1 uncultured Isosphaeraceae bacterium
TGTGCAAAGGTTTTGTTACTTCGCCACGCGCAAAACCAATCCGCCATGTTTCCGTTTCTTTGATTACTTCAACAGTAGTCCATGTCGAAAGTGCATTTACACATTTCACTCCAACACCGTGAAGACCGCCAGAAACTTTGTACGCGTTGTCATCAAATTTGCCGCCCGCGTGTAATTGGGTCATGATGACTTCGACAGCGGGGCGACCATCAATAAGCGGATTGTCGCTGTTCATTGCGTCAACGGGCATGCCCCGTCCGTCATCGATAACTGTGCATGAACCATCAACACCAATACGAACGGTAACGGTTGTCGCAAACTTCGCCATCACCTCGTCGATAGCGTTGTCAACACATTCGTAAACAAGGTGGTGCAAGGCGCCTAAACCAGTACCGCCTACATACATCCCGGGGCGTAGACGAATTGCTTCTAAGCCCTCAAGAACTTGAATTTGCTCAGAGGTGTATGTGTCAGGAGTTTGTGTCATTGAATTTGGGTTCTGCCTTCGTAAAAAGTCGTGTTTTTGTGGGCGAAACCGAACAAATCTGTCATCACCAACGTTAGTTTATTATACCTTTTCGCACTCGATAATGCCTGATTTTGCCTTACATTGAGGCATTGATTTAGTTGTTTTTGAAGGCAGAACTCCCCTGAGGTCGATACACTTGTACCAACATATCTAATGCCGCAAAGCAATAAAGAAAAAGCTCAAATAGACACACAAATACACGCCACTGCGAGGCGAACATTTATGCTTGCATCAGCGCTTTTTCTTGTTGGATGTGGAACAAAAAAAGTAACATCGACCCTGCCTAGCCCTATTTGGCCGGGAGCACAATCTCCGAATCTTCAAGAAGCCACGGGTATTCTCCCCGAACCAACATTCTCGCTTGGAGCAATTTCAAGAGGGACATGGGCAAAAGGGCAACCAATTCCACGGAACATGAACCGGATGTTGCCAGCGAGATACATCACGTTGCATCATGATGGGATGACGGCGTTTACCTCAACTTCAAAATCTTCGGCTGCGTCGCGGCTTGAAACAATTCGTAAATCACACCTCCGCCGAGATGGTGGGCGGTGGGGTGATATTGGGTACCACTTTGCAATCGACCCCGCGGGTCGTTTATGGCAAGCGCGTCCTCTTACATGGCAAGGGGCACACGTTCGAGCAAAGAACGAAGGCAATATTGGTGTTGTTGTGCTCGGAAACTATGAAAAACAATCGGTGAATAGTGCGCAACTTAGGTCGGTTACGACTACGTTGCATTCCTTGATGTCGAAATACAAGGTTCCAGTTTCAAGAGTTCGCACACACCAAGAGTGGGCGGCAACGGCATGTCCAGGCAGAAGTCTGCAACAGGCGATGGTCGGTATTCGCGGGCGCAAACTCATTTAGTTTGATAAAAAAAGTATTTTTTTGGAGTTCGGGTGCATCAGTCGCGTATGATTCTATGTAATGCGCGAACAAGTAGCAGTCCAATTTAAGCAAGCATTTCCAGTGTTACCATTGCCCGAGGCAATGCTGTTACCGCATGCAGTCATGCCTCTAACGGTCACCGAAACTGATTGTTTAGCCCTAATTAACCATACTCTTGATGGTAGTGGGCAAGTAGCGCTTGCATCTATTGAAAGTACAACGTGCAAAGAGAGCGTGGCTAGTTTACGAAAAAATGTTTGCCTTGGGCAGATAGTGCAACACGAAAAAATAAAAGATGGATACAACCTTATGGTCTATGGGTTGTGCCGTGCTGAAATTGTTCAAGAGATATATCCGAATGACGAATGCATTTTTCGTAGAGCCAAACTTCGGCCGTTAGAAGACGACGAACTTGAGGATCAACACCTAGAAATATACCGAGTGGAATTACTTCACTTTATGTTTCGCCCAAACATGGAGCGGTTAGAAGCAAATGACTTTATTATGGAAGGGATAATGGGGCCAGACCTGTCAATATCGGCTTTGTTTGAGGTTGTTGCATGCACGTTGTTTAATGATCCAGAGTTTCGGTATTCTTTGCTCTGCGAGCCATCGAAAGAAGAACGCTGCATTCTTGTTTTGAAAGAGTTGGAAAAACTCGACAGAGCAATTTCAATGGCGGATAAACAACCAAAAAGCCGTGGCGAAAACGGCACCTCGTTGAATTAACCGTTGCGATTACTTTTGGAACATCATTGGGCGACTTCGATACCAGTTGCGTCGATTGGCATTGCATTGATTTGGGTTGGCTTGCAAGAAGGGCTTTTGAAAAAAATAAAGATTGGTGTGGTGTTTGTTGCTGTTTCAGTAGTGCTTTTTCTTCTCGGCATCCTCGTAGAAACGCCAACCGAAAGTGCAAGGCGTGTTGTGACTGGGTTTGTTGAATCCGTAGAAGAAGAGAACGCGCAGGCAGCACTTGGGTACCTTCACAAGGATGTGATTCTCATAGATGACTGGCTGGGCATGACCCAGAAGGGCAGCCGCGGTGTGCAGGAAAGTCTGGAAGAACTGCATAAGAGGCACATTATTCAGTACAACACTATTTTGAATACTCGTATTTTTGAAGGTACAGACGACGTTCAAGTCGAACTGTATGTCTTTTCAAGAATCTCTGGAATCGGTTCTGTGCCATCTCATTGGCGTTTATTGGTACGCGAGCGCAGAGACGGGAAATGGGTGATTTACTCGATAGATGCAGTCGAAATTGCTGGAAAGTCCTATCGGTAGTCCACCCAAGTGTATCCTCGGGTGCTGATACAATGTGGAGATGTCAAAAATTTGGATAGATGGTAATTTTGTTGATTCCTCTGAAGCAACAGTAAGTGTGTTCGATCACGGTCTTCTCTATGGAGATGGATGTTTTGAGGGTATTCGAATCTATAACGGCCGTATTTTAAAATTACGATCGCACATTGTTCGAATGTTTAAATCAGCCGAAGCAATCCGTTTGCATCCACAGCACTCAATCGATGAAATGGAAGAAATCGTTCGCAAGGCAGTTGCAGTGAACGAGCAAAGAGACGGGTATATTCGACTTGTGTTTACGAGGGGCAAAGGCACGCTTGGGCTGAATCCTTTTCTGTGCCCGACGCCAACGGTTTTTGTCATTGTTGAAAAAATCAATTTGTATCCAACTGAAATGTACGAAAATGGCATGTCGATTGTCGTTGCCAAACGCCCGCGCGTTCCAGTTGAGTGCCTCGATCCACAGGTAAAAAGTTTGAATTACCTGAACAATATTCTTGCCAAAATTGAAGCAATTGATGCGGGCGTTCTTGAGGCATTGATGCTCAATCAAAACGGCGAAGTTGCAGAATGTACTGGCGATAATATTTTCATTATCAAAGACGGAAAAATAGCAACACCTCCTGTTTCAGCAGGCATATTAAATGGAATTACTCGACGGCTCGTTATGGATGAGATTGCTCCTGCGATTGGCTACAAGATAGAAGAACGCACCATTATGCTCGATGAAGTTATGGATGCGGACGAAGTATTTCTAACAGGAACCGCCGCGGAAGTGATTGGCGTAAGCCATATTGATGAAAAAGTGGTTGGTTGCGGCAAAGTCGGGAAAATCTCACACGCCCTCGAAGACCAATTTAGAAAAATGGTTACCGAAAACGCGCCGGAGGATTAAACTTTACACATGCGATGCCAATCGTGCGATTACGAACTTTGGCACTGCACCGGGAGAACTTGCCCCGAGTGTGGCGATGCGTTTTCTCTCACTGAGTATGAATTCGATTGTGAAAAAGTACTTTTTCACTGCCCGCATTGCGACCACGGCATTCAGGGAGGAAAACCATTTGGGCGACCACCAGAAACTATTGAACAGTGTTCTTCTTGTGGTCTTGCAATCGGCGTAGAATTTTTTATCGTTCGACCAAAAGATGGATTGCATACAGATTCATTAAGCGCACAGTTGCCTATATACACAGCGGAGGGTAATTGGTTCTCGCGGTATTTTGCAACAATATGGCTCATTTTGTCTCACCCACAAATTGCAATAAACCGTGTGCAGATTCATGAACCTCTTCAAAATGCATGGAAGTTTTTTGCCACAACTCTTCTAATCACAATCGCTGTTGGAATGACTCCAGTGGCATTTATTTATATCGTTTCTAGTTTTTCAAGTTCGAGCAGTTTGGAGGTGAGAGAAATCTCTCTTTTTATTGTGGGGCAAATACTCGTTCTTGGAATCTTCTCTCTTTTATATATACTTGCGTGGTCGTTTCTCACCCATGTACTGCTGCAAATTACTGGTGGAAGTACGTTCACGTTACGTCGAACGATGCAAGCAATCTTATATGGAGGCGGCGCATTGATTGCAGGTGTTGTTCCTTGCATTGGTGGTCTGCTCAGTTTTGTTTGGTGGCTGGTTGCCTCAACGAACATGGTCGCAAAAGGGCAGCGTGTGCATGGGGGTAGAGCGTCTTTTGCAACACTTCTTGGACCAATGCTCATTTTTACTTTTGTGTGTGGAGGTTACCTGATGCTCATGTTTGCAATTTCCGCACCAATTATTGCAAAAACGCAAATGAACATGCAGCAGAAACAGCAGCAAGTGCAACAACAGAGTTTAAAAGAAGAGCAGCCAGAGGTATCGGATGAAACTCAAAATTGATATTCAAAAAAGTCAATATCTTCAGCGTATCGTTTTGCTATTAGATCTCTCGAATCTTGGCTGTAATGTTCTTTGTAAGAAGATTTAGTAGATACGTTAAACGTGGGTAACGTTGAAGCTATGCCGATAGTTTCGCAAACGTGTTTGAAATCCTTTTCTAACTGTTCCTGCTTGCCAACAAAACTTACGAGTAACGTTCCCTTAGCATCGCACACAAAACTCTTTTGAAGATAAAATCGTTCATCTTCTTTGCAATGCCATTGGAGATAGCTGTCGAAGCCATTAAACTCCTTGACCTTCCGATGTAGATTATGGCGTGGATTTTTTAATGCATACGAATATTGCGAGAGCGCCCAAGCCCAAGGATTTCGGACAAACGCAAAGGAAAAATAGTTGTTGAATGTTTCGGTGCCGAGAGCCTGTATCACTTCCTCGCATCGAACATGGTCAACGAAAGGCTGTGGAAGGAATGTGATTCCAGTGTACTTCCGAAGTTTTGTGTAGATTTTTAACTGGTATCGGTAGTGAAGAATCAGAGAAAGTCCACGTTGCCAATTTGTAGCGGCAAAGGGCATGAGTGCATTCGTGACACTTTGCCCTGCAACCTTAGGTACATGTATGAAAATGAACTTCTTTTTCTTTGACAAAAGCATTTGTTGTATTCATTGCCTATTATTTTGAAATAGTTAACTGAACTTCGTTGCAATCTTGGGTGTGTGAGATGAGGCGGTCTTTATCTTGCGCAGACCAATCGGTAATCATTTTATCTGGCGAACAGTCACTGTCGTGTACTTCGAGTAAGTCGTAACGGTTGTCACGCTTTGCAGGAGTAAACCCCGAGTCTCG
>CAZURP010000012.1:0-17660 GCA_964623715.1 uncultured Isosphaeraceae bacterium
CAAAAAACCCCTGATGGCGAAAAACAGGCAACCGCACCAGAGGGTACCAAGAAAAAGAAACGCCGCCGCCGTCGCCGCAAAAGAAAAAATAAAAGCAATTCCGATAAAGAATAACAAATGAGTACAACAGATCGAAAAAATCAATCAGGAATTATCGAAACGTTGCAATCGCTCGTTGTCGCGTTTGTCCTTGCGATGGTGTTTCGTGGTTTCGTCGTGGAGGGGTTTGTGATACCAACGGGCTCAATGGCTCCAACGCTACTCGGCCAACATTTAAAAATGCACAGCGACCAGACCGGGCAGGATTTTTCAGTCGGCTTTGACCCACGAAGATCAACTTCTGCTGAACGATTTTCCGATCCGTTACTAGGAAGAGACATGCCTCTTTCAGTTGCACAAACAAAAAATTTACAAAGTAAAATTGCAACAGGCGATCGAGTGGTGGTATTGAAAACTCTTTTCCCTTTTTTCGACCCACACAGGTTCGATGTTGTTGTGTTCAAAAATCCAACCGATACACAAGGGCTCTCTGCAAACTACATAAAACGACTCATCGGACTACCTGGTGAAACACTATGGATTGCTGATGGCGATATTTTCGCAAGCAGTGGTGATCAACCATTTGCTATTCAAAGAAAACCCGAACACATTCAACGATCGCTTTGGAGAAGAGTTTCAGATAGCGATGCAGTTCCGACAGATTCGCTCGCGCTGACTCGACCCTGGAGGGGTCAACCTTGGGTTGGGAACCCGAGCGGTGCTTGGCAAACACCGAATCGCACGTGGGTATGTGATTCAGCCGACCCAAGCACACTAACGTGGGATCAAAACAGAAGACAAATTGATGATTGGCTCCCATACAACATGTTAATGCCGATGGTTCGCCAAGAGCCGATGGCAGATATTCGAGTGAGTGCAACGATCACACCCAAGGCGGAATCGCTTACTGCAGGGTTCACACTTGAAGCGTTGAACTTGCGGTTTGTTTGGACAATAGATGCTTCTAATTTGTTGATGACACTCTCTTCGGTGAGTGGAGAAATCCTACAACAAGTGGAAGTTGCGATTGAGGGTTTTAAAGAAGGCGTCCCGCTGCGTGTCGAGTTTTGGCATGTTGATCAAATGATGGCGACGTACGTGAACGGCGGTAAAGTCGCTGAGTTATTGTATGACTTCGGTCCAGAGGAACGGCTTCGGCTTGCAACCGGTTCGAACTCAGATGTACTAATCGAGGAGATTGCTGGCCGAGGACAACGCCCCGCGAAACTGTTTTGGCAATTTGACGGATCCCCCCTTACGGTTACGAAACTTCAAGTTGATCATGATTTGTATTACAGAAGTTCTCGCTTGCCTTCGCGCGCCACAAAAAACCCAACGGCAGCTGGTAACGAAGACCTTGTTGCAGTTGGTTCGCCTGCATTTGGCACACACCCAGACAAATTAGCAGTGTTGGGTGAAGATCAGTTTATGATGGCTGGTGATAACAGCGCGTATTCCCTTGACGGGCGACTCTGGGGTAACCCTGATGAGTTTGTCTCCGCCCAATTTGACGATTCACCGTTTGTTGTCCATAGGGATTTGCTTATTGGCAAGGCTTGGAGCGTGTATTGGCCTGCAACCAATAAGCTTGGCTCGCTTCCAATCATTCCTGATTTTGGAAAAATTCGCTTTATCCGTTAAGAGTAGTTGTTCTAAGGGTTCCGATGAAGCAGCTGCTTTATCTGACTAAACCGTACACACCGAACGCGTGGTCGATACGTAAGTCGAGAACGGATCTCCAACAGCCGACCATCTCTTACATGGGATTACCTTACTGGCTCACTCGGAACATTTCTCACCAACCGATCGCAATACACTTTGGCAGCGATGTTATTCGTTTGATGCAAATAAAAGGATCGAAGGAGTGTGCGATGCAAAGTGCAGTTGAGGTCGCATTAGGTGATTCTGAGGCATTAAAGATTGCGCTCTCATCTTGTAAAGGGAACCGATGCGTCGTGAGTATTGATAATAAGGATTTGTTAGTTCAGCACATACGCGTTTCTTTTGACGTAGATGAAAATGAAATTAGGAAGTCATTACTCAAACATGATATTGCTTGGGGTGACGCAGAGATACGCCAACTCACGGTGACAACAACTGGGGATACAACTACACCCCGCCAAGAACTTCTTTGCGTTGGTATTAAAAGAGAAAAAACACATGAAGCTGTGGAATGTGTTGAATTAGCAGGTGGCGAGGTGATTGCCGTGACGGTGCCTTTGTATGCTTCTATTCGTGCGTTTGACCGCCTCTATCGTAGGGATGGCGATGAAAAAATTACTTCTTTACTTTTAGATATGGATAACAATTCTTCAATCGTGATGATTGCACATGGCTCTAATTGTGTATTCGCGCACAGGCTTTCCATTGAAGATCAGAAAAGTGATGTAGAAAACGCCAAACAACAAGAAATACCATCGCTAACGCTTTTGCATCCTGAGCCAAATTCCGATTTTGAACGTCGTGTAGAAGGCGACCCAAGAGGATTGCAAAGTACCGAATCATCTTGTGACGCAATAGAACCTTCACTTGAAAGCGAACTAGAACAATGTTTGCGCCATCATGGAGCGCTGTTTCCAGAACGTGCAGTTGACAGGGTGATTTTTACAGGCAGGTGCGCAGTTGACACTGCACGATGTTCTGCAATTGCATCGCATCTTGGAATTGCTGGGTATGTTGCAGACCCATCCGCGTGGGTGCACGGGGCAGACGAGTATACCTCGGGGCCAGCATGGACAACAGTTGCTGGAATTTGTATTCGATATATGGAGCGTGTTGCATGAAACATCCATTTGACGATTTTCTTCCGCAAACTTGGCATGAAGAACGTGCGGACAACCGAGTTGTACGTGTTGGCATTTTGCTTGTCGCAATTGTTTTGGTTGCAACTGCAACTGCATTTGCTGCAACATTATCTGGTTGGAGAAGTGTACTGACAAACCGAGAAACGGTTACTGCGCGCTGGGTGGATGCAAGCGAACGTGTACAGGCATATGTAAAAGTACAAAAAGATATCCAAGACGCCATGAACGATAAAAAGACTTTGCAAAAATTGAGCTCGAGTGTTCCACGATCATTACTTCTTTGGGAAGTGACACAGTCATTGCCAGAGCAAACAAGATTGGATGACATACGTCTTGAAACAAGAAAACGAATGTCTGATGAAGAAGAAACATTTACAACCGAGTCAATTACTCTTCTTGGCGTTGCAGCAAATGATGCAAGTATTTCTTCGTACATCGACACGCTCTCGTCTTGCGAATACTTTGCAAAGGTTTCATTACTCTACGCGCAACTCGATAAACAAAGCGATCAACGCATTTTTTCGGTTCAATTAGAAATTGTGAATCAAGAAAGTTTAATGGTGGAGGTAACAGAATGAATTATCCTGCTCGCTACGCCGCCCTCGCTTTGCTGTTAGTCGCAGTGCCTGTATCAGCATGGGCAATCGCTTATCGTCCAATGAATGTAGCGGTTCGTGGTGTGACGACAGAAATCCGAGAACGCACAAGCATGTTAATAAACTACGATGAAGTGAACGCGCAATACAGAGAGATGAAATCAATTGTGAAAGCACTAGATGTTACGAATTCTAAAGTAGCAAACAACATTCCACGAACGCACAATGCAGATCAATGGTTGGAATCTGCTTCTGATGCCGCTTTGCAGTTTGGTTTAGTTGTTGAGTCGGTGACAACCGCAGGGGAAAGAATCGAAGGAGAATATTTACTAATGCCAGTTGACCTAAAAGTACGAGGTCCATTTTCTAGCGTGTATAAACTCGTGCAACACCTTGAGCGAATGCAAAGAGTAACCAATATAAACCAACTGGCGATTACTCGGGAAGACGAAAAAGACGTGCATGCTCGATTTGTAGTTCACCTCATTTTTGGCGAAGGGGGCTCTGAGTGATAAAAACGATTGAACGCCTAGTGCAAAAATACGATGCGGCAACCGTGTTTGTGAGTGTTGCAACACTTTTTGTAATCATTGAACTATCGCTCATGCGAGTGTTTGTTCCAGCCACCGCTTCTGCCAATATGTATGGTTCTGGCGCACTTGTGGATCAAGTGTATAACGATGATTCTGTGCAAAAAGTAAGGAACAATTTGCATTCATGGAAGGAGATGACAGATGATTTCGTGCGAACTACAAACGCTAGCATTGGAAGTTGGCAAAAAAACCTCAACTCGCAGTATGTGTTTGCATTCGAAAAAAAGGAAGTGCAAGATCCCTCGCAAGAGGTTAATGAAAAGCAATTGCAAATTGCAGCAGCCAATTTTGCCGTGGGACAACTCTATCTACAATCCGTTATGACAGGAAGCACTCCGCTTGCAAATATAAACGGAACAATATATCGAATGGGGGACGAAATACCAATTCGGGGCGGGGAAATAATTATGCTTCTCACTGAGTTAGGAAGTGATTATGCAAAGGTGCAATTAGCTGAATCTTTAGAAATAGAGCGAACAATTTATATATCCAGAGATTCGCAATATGCAAATGGAGACCGCTTACCATGAAACCGTTAGACTCCATTCAGTTACAACCAGTTGAAACGTACGCACAAAAACTACTACACTCTCTCACGGAGAGCGGTAGTTTAGATAATGAGGGACAACAATTACTAGCACGATTGCAACGCCATGCAAGAGGTAAGTCCATTGAGACTCTGCTTGTGGATGCGGGCGCTGACGAGGAATCCGTCCAGCGTGCAAGCGCAAAGATATCGAATGTGCTCTTTTTCAAGATTGAAGATCAACATGTCGCGTTGGATTTGGTTGAGCAAGTTGGGTTAAGTTGGTGCAAGGAACATACCGCTTTGCCCGTGTGTATAGATGGCAATAACTACATCGCCTCTACATCTGTTGATGAGTTGTTTCTTACGAACGATGTCCGTTTAGAAATAGGACAACATGTAGGACAAATGCTTTCGACTAAAAAAGATATTGCTCGTGCAATTGAGCAACTCGAAAAAACTTCGTTTACAAGCAAGGATGCAATGAGCTCTTGTGTCGATGAAATACACACAGAAGAAATAGAATCAGCCGCGGTTATTGATCTCGAAGAGGCGGCCTCTAACGAGGGGTCTTCTCCCGTTGTCCGCCTTGTAGGTGAAATGATTACTCGCGCAGTTCGCGAAGATGCTTCAGACATACATTTTGAATCGGGTGACGCTAACTCCGAAATCCGATTTCGCATTGATGGTGTACTGCATTCATTGATGAAATCGCCAAAACAATTACATAGTTCGGTTGTCAGCCGTTTAAAAATTTTAGCGAACCTAGACATTGCAGAGCGGCGATTGCCTCAGGACGGACGAATTCGTGCAACAGTCTCGGGTCGCCCAATAGATTTGCGTGTCTCGACGGTTCCAACACCCAAGGGCGAAAAAGTAGTTATGCGTTTATTAGATGATAGAAATATTCGAATTGGGTTAGACGAACTTGGATTCAATAAAAATGCTCTTGCATCTTGGAAACATGAGATTGGGTCCCCCCATGGAATCATTCTAGTAACCGGGCCGACCGGTTGTGGTAAAACTACAACGCTTTATTCATCGTTGCAAGAAATGGATAGAAAACGATTGAACATCTCAACGGTTGAGGATCCAGTGGAATATGAACTTTCTGGAATCACACAAATCCAAGTGCACGATAAAATTGACATGACATTTTCGCGCGCACTTCGTGCATTGCTACGGCAAGATCCAGACGTTGTACTTCTCGGTGAAATTCGTGATATTGAAACGGCCAGCGTGGCTATTCAGGCCGCGATGACAGGGCACTTGGTTTTGTCTACGTTGCACACTAATGATGCGCCAAGTTCGTTAACGCGCTTGATTAACATTGGTATTGAACCGTTCCTTGTGGCTTCTGCAGTCAATGGCGTACTTGCTCAACGTCTTGCTCGAAGGGTTTGTTCGAAATGTGTCAAGATGGAAGCGCCAAGGGAAAAAGAAGCACGGGTTTTAGATGGGCTTGGTTGTGAACGAGTACCGCACGCGGTGGGGTGTTCTGCTTGCCGTGGAAGTGGGTATTCCGGTCGTCTTGGTGTGTATGAATTGCTCATTATGGACGACGAATTGCGTGATGCGATAGCGAGCAATCCTACGATCACGTCCTTCCGGAATCTTGCAATTGAACGTGGCATGAAAAATCTTCGCCATGATGGGTTTGCAAAAGTTGTTGATGGTTTGACGACTGTTGATGAAATTTTACGGCTGACTGCGTAACTAAAACCAAGGCGCAAGCAGTAAGAGGCAGAAGCAAACAGCGGCAATTCCAGACTTTCCAAGGATGCCCAGGACGCGACCAATTGCAGCACCAGTAGCAGATTTTGCAAGTTCGCCTTTTGTTGCAATCTCTTTATGCGTCAGTTCGCCAAGAAGCGCGCCAACAAACGCGCCAGCGATTGCGCCAATCAATGTGCCAACCAATGGGATTGGAATGGCAAATGTTGCAATAAACGCACCAAGCATACTTCCAAGAATGGCGCCTACCATCCCACGCTTGGTTCCACCACCTGCTTTTGCGCCAAGGCCCGCAGCTGCTGTTTCTAAAATTTCACCGAAGACACAAAGTCCAAGTACAACACCAATGGTAGTCCAACTCCAGATGGGTGTAGCGTTCCAAAGCGGGTTACACAAAGTAACAACAAGCGCCCCCGCAATCATAAGCCAAGCTCCTGGCAGGCCAACGAGTGTAATGAGTACGCAAGCGGAGGCGTAGAGTGCAAAAAACACAAGTATTACGATTGAAATCCAGTCCATAGGGTTCTCACTTGCTTATTGGGAAAAACTTTGTAATCATATTAGACATGGTACTTGGAACAATCATGCAGTGTGCAATTATGTGCACAACAACCATTCAGCCAAATGCTGCTGATGCATGGCGAGACTTTGCCAAACAAATTGAAGGCATGGAAATTGGCAGTGACATTCCACAGGGAACTCAAGGTGAGTGGACTGCAGAAAACCAGTCGCAGTACGAAGCGCTGGCACCGCTGATTGCGCAAGTGCGTGAAATATCTTCAATGCACCATTGTGATTGGGAATTGGATTTTTCAGAAGGACCGATGATGCTTATGCCTCAATTCCAAACAACGCGCAAAGGGATGTATCTCACGCTGTTTTCTATTCAAGGTGATTTTGAAAACGGCAATATGCAGTCGGCAATGGAGGGGTTACATTCTATTGTTGAAATTTCAGGTCACCACAATAGTGGCGACACGATTGTGAGTTCATTGGTTTCCGCTTCTATTTTTGCATCGGCGCGAGACGAATATTCCGCTGAGCTTATTGATCAAGTGCAAGACCCCGCTCAACTCGAGGAATTGTTGCAGACAGTTGCATCGCTCAGTACGAACGACCCGTTTGGAATTCGCAAAAGCGTTGGCGTTGAAGGCGACACGATGGTTGAATGGTTTGTCTCCCCTAAGTTTGACGCAGCTATTTTTGGAGATTTTGTTGTAAGCGAATTTTCACAAGGCGACCTCGATTCTTATGGTGAGGCGATGGTGAACATGTCGAAAATTTTTCAAATAGAAAACCAGCAAGAAGCAATACTCGCCATGGATGCGTGGGATCTAAAAATAGAGCGCGGTGAATGTGGCATGCTTGCTAAGTTGCTCGCTCCTGCGGGCAAACCCTTGCTTGATACAGCGTTTACTTCTGAAGAACGCGTGGCGGTGTTTAAGCAGTTGCTCCAAGATAAAATCGAAATGTTACGTTCGCCAAATTCTGCGATGTATTTTCTCAAAGCAGTGGATTCATATAACGCCCTTGACGCAGAAGAACAGACCAAGGCGGCTGCTCTTGGTGATTTTTCTCTTTTTGAAGAACCACTTGCGTTGTTCGCTACAGCGTGTTCAATGCCTTTAACACAAATAACGCTTTCGAACTCGCCAGCAACACCGAGTTGGGTTGCACCACTCTATTCGCTGGCACTCGATTGTCTTGCACGAGGAACCCCCGAAGATCAAAATAATGTCATTGCTTTTATCAGCCACATGAGTATGCAAAATCGTTTTGCCGCATCCATAGTTGCTGGAAAACTGTTTGAGATACTTCCCTGGCAATCGATGGCACCTCAAAATGTAACGCACATACCAAGTGCCGATGCATTTTCTCTGCACGGGTCTGCTCGCATGGACAAAGAACGGCTAAAAGTACATTTTTCTATGGATGAAGCATGGAACCCATCAAAAGCAAGTGTGCTTGCTATGTCGTTTGCCCTAGCGAAAGAAAATGGAGTCGCAGGCGAGAATCCAGAAGCGTGGAATACACTCATCGAAGCGATTGGTATTCCCGATGATGATCCCGTCATTGTCGCCATTCTTGAAGAGTGGATGCCAGAATCCTTGCCACTTATAGAATTAGATCAGGAGGCAACTTTTAACGAGATGCTAAAAGTAATCCAAACTCGCCTTGCAACACATATCAAATCGATTCGAGTTAACGCTCGCCCCAGAGGGCGTTGATTGCCCCGTGCACCGCTTTGCCTAAGTTTTGTAAAGCGAGTTCGATATTCCACTCTTGTGTATCGCGATTTCCTGTTGTATTGGAAATCGATCTCATTTCGATTCCAGGAGCGCCTACTCTACTTGCAGCGTGCACAACAGCCGCACCCTCCATTGCTTCGCACACGCAACCGGTTCGTTCTTGCACACACATTGCTCTTGCGTCTGTCCCGCTGCAGGTCGCAACCGTTGCAATTGGTGCAACAGTACCAATGGGCGACAATCGCTCGAGCATCCAAGGATCAACTGGGACGTCGTTCCCAGCAAAATTTCCAAGTGAAAACCCCATCTGATCAATTGTTTGGAATCCAGTCGGTGTTTCTAAACCCTCTTCTGCATAGACGCATTTGTTCGCAACAACAATATCTCCAAGATTGAGGTTGCTATTGTGTAAGGCGCCAGCGACACCAGCGTTGATTACCCACGTGAACGGGCCGTCTGACATGATTGACGCGGTCGTTGCAGATGCGGCATTCGTTTTTCCAATTCCGCCGGCTACGACAAAAGTGCCACTGGGTCTTCCTATTGCATCGGCCTCTGCTTGCACTGCGGTAATGATGAGAATGCGACGCGCCATGGTTACGCCGTGACGTATGAAACTATGTCGCTAAGAGAGACTTCAGTTTGTTCGCCACTGTCCATGTCTTTGACAACAACATTACCGTTGGTTAACTCTTCGCCGAGTATGACAGTGAATCGCGTGTTTGTTTTTGCCGCTTCGGTCAAAAGTTTTCCGACGTTTCGAGTTGCACGGTACGTCATCCGTGCGTGCAAGCCTGCGTTACGTAAATTTGCAACAGTCGGCGCAACATGTGCGTCTGCATCTCCACCCGCACTGATAACAAACACATCTGGTCTTGGCAAAAACTCACTGCCATCACCAAGCAATCCCTTGTCTTTTAACACAAGTGATAAAACAACATCGCCCATCCCAAAGCCGACCGCAGGCATCGAGGGGCCGCCAAACATTTCAACAAGTTTGTCGTAACGGCCACCACCAGCGATAGCGCGTTCTGCGCCGGACCGTTCGTGGATTTCAAAAACAATGCCGGTGTAGTATGCGAGCCCGCGAACAATAGTAAAATCAAATTTGCACCACTCACTTATTCCCCACGCAGAGAGTTCTTGTTGCAACGAAGTGAGTTCATCGTGTTCGATGACGGTGTCACCATCAAACTGTGCAAAGCAAGAAGCTTCAAGGCCGTTTTCGGTTATTTTTGTAGCGAACACTTCATCTGCCATTTTTTCACGTTTATCTAAAAGCGTTAACGCGATTTGCATCTTGTCTTCTGGCACGCCGCTTTCTTGCAACATATTTACCACAACATCACGGTGGCTAATGCGTACGACAATGTCCTCGTGCGTTAAACCAAGCTCGGCAATCGCTCGAATTGCTGTTGCAATGACTTCTGCATCTGCAGACGGCTTGTCAACACCGAGTAGGTCAACATTCCACTGTTTGAATTCTCGAAGTCGGCCTCGTTGTGGTCGCTCTGCTCGAAAGTGGCTAGGTATCCCAAACCACTTGGTTGGTAATGTTAATGAACGCCCTTTGGCTGCAGCCATTCGTGCGAGCGTTGGCGTGAACTCTGGTCGAAGCGCATAATCAACATCGCCACCTGCTCGTGTAAAACTAAAGAGTTCGCTGACAATCCCTTCTCCACTTTTTACGGTATACAGGTTTAGGTGTTCAAATGTGGGTCCTTCTATCTCGTCAAAGCCAGCATTCACAGAAGCGTTGCGCCATGCAGTTTCAATGTGGTGCAACGCAGCCAAATCGGCGGGGAAAAAATCGCGCGTTCCCTTGGGTGATTGAAACGCCAAGTTTACCACTCTGGGCCACCGCTGTATCGACCGAATACATCCGCCATTGCTTGGACCATTTCACCGAGCGTACAACGAGCATGCGATGCATCAACCAAACTTTGCATAACGTTTTCGTCTTTGCGGGCGGTTTCTCGAATCACTTCGAGTGCGTTCATCGCTTTGTCATCATCGCGCGCTTTTAAAAATTCATCGAGACGTTCACATTGAATTGTTTCAACAGAGTGCGGAATTTGCAGAAGTTCAACTTGCTCGTCTTCGTTGCCATCTGGATAGGCGTTTACGCCGACGACGATTCGGTCGCCTGCTTCCATTTCTTGACCAAAACGATAGGATGCCTCAGCAATGGAACGCCTGAAATACCCTTTATGAATACCTTGCACAACTCCACCAAGGTCATCAATTTCATCAATAATTTTGTTTGCGTCTGATTCCATTTGGTCTGTTAATGATTCAACAAAATAGCTTCCAGCGAGTGGGTCAACGGTTCGGTGCACGCCGGTTTCATGAGCAAGCACTTGTTGCGTACGAAGCGCAACACGAACGGCAGTTTCAGTTGGAAGTCCGAGCGTTTCGTCCATCGAGTCGGTGTGCAAACTTTGGCAACCACCAAGTACTCCCGCCATCGCCTGGTATGCAACCCGGACAATATTGTTCAGGGGTTGTTGTTCAGTCAACGAACAACCCGCGGTTTGCACGTGTGTTCGCATGAGCCATGAGCGTTCGTTCTTTGCGCCGTAACGGTCGCGCATTGCGTTTGCCCAAATTCTTCTAGCTGCTCGAAGCTTGCAAATTTCTTCGAAAAATTCATTATGACTGTTGAAGAAAAAGGAGAGTCGAGGCGCGAACGTGTCTACATCGAGTCCCCGTTTCATACATGCCTCGACGTATTCCATACCGTCGCGCAAAGTGAACGCAAGTTCTTGCGTTGAAGTCGAGCCAGCTTCGCGGATGTGGTAACCACTTATGGAGACGCTGTTCCACCGTTTTGTTTTATTGGTGGCAAATTCAATTGTGTCAACGACAAGTTTGACAGAGGCTTCGGGTGGGTAAATAAACTCGTTTTGCGAGTGAAACTCTTTGAGAATATCATTCTGTAATGTTCCGCCAAGCGTGTTCCAATCGATGTTGCGCTCTTCTGCCATGGCGAGGTACATCGCCCAAATCACACATGCTGGACCGTTGATGGTTTGGCTTACAGTCACTTCGCCTATTGGAATATCAGCATACAAACGGTGCATATCATCGATGGTGTCGATGGCGACGCCACATCGACCAACCTCGCCAGCCGAGAGCGCATCGTTGCTGTCGCGACCCATTAAAGTCGGAAGATCAAAAGCGGTGGAAAGACCTGTGTTTGTTTTACCGCCCTTGGCATTTTCAAGAAGATATTTAAATCGAGCGTTCGTGTCGTCGGCAGAACCAAACCCAGCAAATTGTCGCATCGTCCAGAGCCTTGATCGATACATTGTTTCATGGACACCCCGCGTATAGGGAAACTGCCCTGGAAGACCGATATTTGGGTCTATTTCGCCGTTTTTCGGGTTGTACAGCGGGTCGATGATGTACCCAGAAAGGGATACAGCGTCTGGGTCGTGTTGTTGTGCCGTTGTCATAGCGCCATTGTACCAAGCCAATACATCAGACACCTGCCTTTGGGGTCAGACACCACGTGACAGTCACACCGTATTGCCTTTTGCGCATCGATATTGGCATGCTCTCCGTATGACAGTGACTGTCACACCGCTTTACGGATCGTAGCCGTTTGAGGGATCCGAGGAGTCGATTTCACCACCCTCAGCGGTCCACCAGTCAGGTTGGTCGTTGACTTCATCAACTCGCAAGGGGCGGTCTGCAATCGGATTTGCATATTCAGAAGATTCCCGCATAGTGAGATCAATTCGCCTAGACCAGCGGTTGGGCACCGTCATCGAGTTCGTCAGAGGCCCATAGGCAACATCGCTCGAGAACACTTCCCAAGACATTAAATCAGGGGTAAGTACAGGGTTATCGCCGGAATCTGCCACAAAATCGATGACGAGTTTCTTCCCTACAGGTACTTCCATTACGAATAATCGCTCGCCACTTCGCGTGTCAATTAACGTTACGGTTTTTGGAAATTCTTCTGTCGACTGGTAGGTCGCAGCACTCTCTGGACCATTTGTAAATGGATTGCCTCCGGGCGTGTACATTTTGCAACCAACGGCCGAAGTCGCAACGAGGAATAACAATGTGCTTTTGATTTGTCCCATACGTCCATGGTACATCGGCATTTCGATTCAGGGGAGTACAATACTCGTATGGATATTCGAATTGGACATGGATACGACCTTCACCGTCTGAAGACCCGCGAAGATGGCGGCAAAAAACTGATTATTGGAGGAGTGGCGATTGATGTGCCACTTGGACCGGTTGCCCATAGCGACGGTGACGCAGTCCTACACGCCGTCACGGACGCGCTTCTTTCGGCTGTTGGCTCACCAGATTTAGGTACCTTGTTTCCAAACACCGACGCGAAAAACAAAGATCGAGATTCGAGCGATTTCTTGTACGAAGCACTTGCAAGAGTAAACGCAGGGGGCTGGGCAATTGGAAATATTGATATCACGGTGCTTTGCGATGCGCCAAAAATAGGACCTCACCGTGAACAAATTTGCGATTCGCTTCGTAGGTTTATTGGAGCCCCAATAAACATAAAAGGGAAAAGCCACGAGGGAACAAACCGAAGTGGGGCAATCGAAGTTCATGCCGTGGCGTTAGTACAAAGAGGAGTACGAACATGAGTAAAACACTCTGGCAACAAGCTGCTGCATTTGCAGCGAACGCACATCGAAATCAAACAAGGCACGACAAGCGCCCGTACGTTTCGCATTGTTTTCGAGTTGCGATGACAGCGAGTTTGATTTTTGGGTTTGATGACCCAGAAGTACTCGCTGGTGCATTGCTTCACGACACAATTGAAGATTGTGATGTTGATTACGATGATATCCTCGCTGAGTTTGGTAAAACCGTTGCGGACTATGTTGCTGCTATGACCAAAGACATGCGAATGGAAGAAGAGTCCCGCGAAATTGCGTACGACCAGCAACTTGCAGACGGTCCTTGGCAAGGCCGTCTTATCAAACTCTCTGACGTGTATGACAACTTCACTGACTCGCTGATGGACACACGTGAAAAATATATAACGAAAGCAGAACGAATCTTGTTATTGACGGAAGAGGACGAACAGCTACAAAGCGCTCGCGACAAACTGCAAGAATTAATGTGTGAGATGGCAACAATTTGATGTATTTTCTCCTCGGATTTATTTTGACTCTTGTTGCATCATGCTTTCCAACACCTGAGTGTTCTGTCAGCGAAATTCTCGACAATATTGAAACCGCAGAAGTCGACACATTGACTGCGACGGTCTCATATATAAAGACAGACCCAGTACTCGACCGAAACGAAATTCGCACTGGACGTCTACTGTTCAGAAAAGACAGCACTGAGAAACGAGAAGCAGCGATATTATTCGACACGCTCATCATTGGTCGTCGCAAAGAAGAAAAACTGAAACATTATATTTTTTCTGGCAGATGGATGGCCGAGGTTGATCATGAAAACAAGCAGTTCATAAAACGTGAACTTGTTGCTCCTGGTGAAAAAGACGTGGATCCATTTGAACTCGGTAGCGGTCCAATTCCGTTGCCAATTGGACAAACGAAAGAATCAGTGCTCTCAAAATTTACTGTTGAACGTGTTGCAAAACCCGCAGAAGGTCCACTCTCAACTCTCGCTGATGGCGTTGTTGGATTACACCTAGTTCCAAAAAGTAAAGACGAGTGGGAATATATTGACTTGTTTTATGACCCAGCAAATTGGTTGCCGGTTGGGGTTAGTACTGTTGAGTCGGACGGCACAAAAAGAGTTAGCAGGCTTTCAAATATGCAAGTGAATGTGTTGACAGCGAGCGATGCCGCGCTACTGAGCATCGAAACGCCTGACCCGAAAGTGTGGTCGATTGATATTCGTCCTTGGTCGAACGAGTAAGCTGCATTTGTTTTTGACCTAATGGGCGATAGATTTTATTGCATCATTTCTACTGATTGCGAAAAGTAGAGGTGTTGTATGGGGCTTGCACAGGCCAGCAATCTCCCCATCCATCTATGACTAAGAGAATGTCTTGTACGTCAACGATTCCGTCTTCGTTAATATCTTCTTCAACGTGTTCGTTGCCTATGCGTCCAATGACTGCAAGAATGTCATTTGTATCGATATACCCATCAGCAACGACATCCGCTTTACAACCAGCTTCTCGGATGATTTCTCCGAGCAATGAAGCAAAAAAAGCAGCAGCATTTGCTGATCTCGGATGCACAACGCTTATGTCGAACATATCACCACCAGTGTCTTCAATCAAGTTAAATGCATTAGAACCAAACTCAAACTGGTCAAAGCCGTGGTACAGCAACCACGGCACGCCTTCTGTTCCATTAAACATGATTTCATCGGTCGCATTGAAAAGTGAAGCAGCAGAAATATTCGATACTTTATTTGCCAAGTCAAAAGCAACTTGTTGTTGGTGCCGTATATACGTTTTGGATAACTCGATGTCGTCGTTTAGCTTAAACAATGGAGCAATAACGATAAGGTGTTCAACATTTGTTAATCCAACGTCTGCAGATGAAGCTTCCGCTTGTGCAATCATGTTTGTCATACGTTCGTATGCGATGTTATAGCCCATGGGCTCGGGTGCAAAAAACCAAAAGAATACAGTTGGCTGATCCCTGTCTAATGTGGTCACATCGAGCCAGTGTGTAAATTGTTCTTGAGAAAAGTTTTTGTCAAGGTACCATGAACCCTCGATGTCGGAACCAAACCCAATGTAGGACCAGCTGTTGTCAGAGATGTGGCTGTAATACAATCCGGTCTCGCGGGAACCTTTTTCATCTACGTGGTAGTAAATACCACCGGCGGGCTCGAAATATCTATTTGTTCCAGTTAGAGGGGAAGTCTGTGAAAGGTTAACCCGTCGTAGTGAAAGATCATTGTTTGCAGGATAATCAAACGCAGATGCATTGATTTGCCGAGCGACTGGCGCGCGTCCGTTTTTTCCGGGCTGCTCACCAAGATGCCAGAACGGTCGCGCACCATCTTTGAGTTGAATAATTCCTGACTCTTCGTCGTAATCAGAAATTTTAATTTCATCAAGTTGCATTTCAATATCTGTTGGGCAACGATACAAAAAACGAAAGGCAAGCGTATCAGATGGTTCAATAAATGCTCCATGTACACCCGAGCCAAACCCATCCTCGCCCAACTCATTGAATTTAAATTCAAACAGTGTATCTGAGCCTAAATCGTCAAAGGTGAAGTCGGTGTAAATTTCGCGCAGTTCTCGGATGGGTAGTGTGAAGTATGTGAGTGTGGATTGTCTTTCGACTCGATACCCGCTGCTATTGTTTGCCCACACCTCAGCAACGGGTGCGCAGTGTGTGGCACATCGAATAATGTTACCCCCGGCAGCTGCGCCACCTCCGATACCCATGATGTTTGGGATAGGCCAAACGCGCAATGCTGCAAGCGGTACGCGAGTAAAGTAGGGGCCGCAATAAGAATCACCCATTGCAATCAAGCGAACATCACCGCGCAACCGCTTCGCCATATGTTCTAATCCTGCGGAAGTGGGGTACTCTATCTCACCACCGGAAAGCGCAGTGAGTGCACCGAGAAAAAGAGCATGTATCGCCATGGGCCTATTGTGACGCGGATTGTGTCTCAGGTCAAGAAAATCTCTGAATAATCGTGCTTGCGACCCTTGGAAATGCAGAAAAAGTTGTACTTATCAGACGCATTGGAAGGCTGGTCCATACTTCTGGCTTGGGACGACGCAAACATCGAACAACGGAGTTTGCTACTTTTTCCGAGGGCTGCATAAGCCACGAAGGTGCTTGGAGTTCAAAGTCAGAAGTGTTTTTCCCTGATCTAGTTGCGCTTGCCTCAAAAAATTCAGTTTGCGTTCCAATCGGATGGACGGTACTGACAAAAATATGTTCTTTCTTTAACTCCATACGCATAGATTTTGCCATCGCTTCGATGGCGGATTTACTTGCTGAGTACGCACCATGCTGTGGCGTAGCAAATTTTGAGAGGCAACTTGCACAAAACATAATATGTCCTTGCTTGTTTGTAACCATTTGTTTTGCCGCAAGCGAAGCAAGTTCAATTGCAGAGAATACATTGAGTTTAAAAAGTGCTTCACATTGTAGTATGTTGCAATCAATCATTTCTTGGTCGAGTCCATGGCCCGCGTTCGCAAAGATAGCATACACCTCGCCCGCTTCGTCAAGAAGACGCTGATTGAATCCGTCTTCATTCACGTCACCCGGAATATAAGAACACGATTCACCTAGTTCATCACTAAGTTTTTTGAGACGCCCTTCTCTTCTGGCGGTGATAGTGCACCGCATGCCCGCGCGAACGCAAGCGCGCGCCGTTGCGGCACCAATCCCGCTGCTAGCGCCTGTGATGATAATGTGTTTGCCAGCGAGTGGCACACTCACGTTTGAAGTACGCCTGTTTTGTAATCGTCTGCCATTTCAAAAGTGGAAGCTATCGAAAGCGCGTTGATGAGTTCTTGTCGTGTGTCTCCTGGGTCAATCATTCGATCAACCCACCCTCGCGCGGCGCCATAAAAAATATCTTGTTGTTCTTCGTAGCTTGCAGTAATTGCGGCGAGAAGTTGTTTGCTCTCTTCAGGGTCGATTTCTTCACCGCGACGTTTACGAGCAGCAAGGTCAATTTGTAGAAGTGTGTTTGCCGCCGCCGCGCCTCCCATCACTGCATACTTTGCATTTGGCCATGCGAGTGTGAGGAATGGATCGAACGCGCGACCGCACATTGCATAATGTCCAGCGCCGTAACTGCTTCCAACAATCAAGGTGATTTTTGGCACGATGCAGTTGCTCATTGCGTTGACCATTTTTGCGCCAGAGCGAATGATGCCCGCTTGTTCGCTGTCTCGGCCGACCATAAAGCCAGTAGTGTCACTCACAAAGATAATTGGAATTCTTTTTTGGTTGCAATCCATAATAAAACGTGCGGATTTATCTGCAGCTTCGGTATAAATAACAGCAGGCATATTCGCAGAAGTTGAGGGTCCCGCTTTGCCACCAGGCATTTTCTTTTCAGTTAAACATCGTTGGTTTGCAACAATTCCGCACGGCCAACCACCGATGCGGGTGTATGCGCACACCATTGAACGCCCGTAGTCCGCCTTGTATTCGTTGTAACTT
>CAZURP010000013.1:0-16626 GCA_964623715.1 uncultured Isosphaeraceae bacterium
CCGGCGATTCGATTACGGTGGCGCCGATCCAAACGTTGACCGACAGGGAATATCAAATCATGCGGGACGCTGCCTTCGCCGTGATCCGAGGGATCGGCGTGGACACCGGTGGGGCCAATATCCAGTTTGCGGTGAATCCTGAAAATGGCAGACTGATTGTGATTGAAATGAATCCGCGGGTATCGCGGAGTTCCGCACTTGCTTCCAAAGCAACAGGTTTTCCGATTGCTCGCATCGCGGCAAAGTTAGCAGTGGGGTACACGCTCGATGAGTTGCGAAATGATATTACGCAAACTACTTCTGCGTGTTTTGAACCATCGATCGATTACGTCGTGACAAAAATGCCTCGTTGGACGTTTGAAAAATTTCCAGAAGCAGACGAAACACTCACCACACAGATGAAATCGGTCGGCGAGGCGATGTCAATTGGTCGAACGTTCAAGGAAAGTTTTCAAAAAGCAATCCGTTCGATGGAAGTAAAGCGTTTTGGATACGGTCTTGATAAAAATGACGAATGGTTGCGTGCGAGCCGTGGTGACGAGGAAGCGCAGTGGCCAATTGACGAAGATACATTAGTTCGAAAACTATCTGTGCCAAGCCAAGGTCGAATGTATTACATTCGGTATGCGATGAAACTTGGTTGGTCGCCAGAAAGAATTCACTCACTAACAAAAATCGAACCGTGGTTTCTTGATCAATTTTTACAACTCGTTGAATTTGAAGATGCGTTGCAAACAATTTCTTCCTTGGAAGAAATGCCACTGGAACTTATGCGACGTGCAAAAGAACTTGGGTATTCTGACCCGCAACTTGCATACTTATATGAAGGTGTTGTTTCAACTGAATCAATATTAAAAGTGAGAAACTTTCGAAAACAACTTGGTGTCGAGCCTGTGTACAAACTAGTTGACACGTGCGCTGCTGAGTTTGAGGCGATTACGCCGTACTACTATTCAACGTACGAACGTCCGCTGACGAGGCTTGGCGTTGGAGAAGTGTTTGATGACGAAGTACGGATTTCGGACAAGCAAAAAATGGTAATTCTTGGAGGTGGTCCCAACCGAATTGGCCAAGGTATTGAATTTGATTACTGCTGTTGTCAGGCCGCTTTTGCTGCAAACGAAATGGGTTACGAATCGGTGATGGTGAATTCAAATCCTGAAACAGTGAGTACAGATTTTGATACGAGTGACTTGTTGTTCTTTGAGCCACTGACGCTTGAGGACACACTGAATATTCTTGAACGACTCAATGGCGGGGGTTCAGAGATTGAAAATAGGTCTGGTAATGTTGCAGGAGTCATCGTCCAATTTGGTGGGCAAACGCCGTTGAATTTGGCGCATGGTCTTGCCGCCGCAGGCGTGCCCATTATTGGTACGGGCTTAGAGGCGATTGATCTTGCTGAAGACCGCGACCGTTTTACGGTGATGCTTGATGAACTTCATCTTCGACAGCCAGAGAACGGCATTGCGTATTCATTGGATGACGCAGTCTCGACGGCAAGCAAAATTGGGTATCCTGTTTTGGTTCGACCAAGCTATGTTCTTGGCGGTCGTGGTATGGAAATTTGCAGTGATGAATCGGCGTTGCGGTATTACATGCAAACGGCAGTTGATGTTTCAGAGTTAGACAACGCGCCCGTGTTGATTGACAGTTTTCTTTCTGAAGCTATTGAGGTAGATGTCGATGTTGTCGCGGACTTTGCGCCGCATGCAGCGACGGCTTCACCACTTGTTACTCTTTCTGAGGATGTTCCACAAGCTGTGGTGTGCGGAGTTATGGAACACATTGAACAAGCAGGCATTCATAGTGGCGATAGCAGTTGTGTGTTGCCACCGTATTCATTGCCAAAATCAATTGTAAATGAACTGCGCAGGCAGTCGTGTGCAATGGCAGAACATTTGCAAGTTCGCGGTTTAATGAATGTGCAGTTCGCAGTGAAAGACGAAGAGGTCTATGTCATAGAAGTGAACCCTCGCGCATCGCGGACAGTGCCATTTGTTGCAAAGGCAAAAGGCTATCCTTGGTCGCGCGTGGCTGCGAAAGTCATGATGGGTACATCGTTGCATGCACTCGGGACAAAAGAAATTCCAGTGACGGGTTTCTACGCGGTAAAAGAACCCGCGTTTCCGTTTGAAAAGTTCCCTGGCGTTGATGTTGTGCTCGGCCCTGAAATGCGTTCGACCGGCGAGGTTATGGGCATGGATCGGTCATTGCCAATTGCGCTCGCGAAAGCAAAAATGTCAGTCAGCAGATCCTTGCCAACTTCTGGCCAGGTATTCCTTTCGATTCGGGAAAGCGATAAAGTGCACGCCGTCGAAGTCGCACGTTCGCTTGTCTCGATGGGCTTCACAGTCTTTACAACGCGCGGTACTCGTGAACTCCTTGCTTCACATAGCGTGGATACCGATTTGATTCGTAAGATTTCAGAGGGTGCAAGGCCAAACATTCTTGACAAAATTGCCAATGGTGAAATTGACTTGATTATCAACACGCCAACCAACACAGGCGCGCAAACGGATGAGGGGCAAATCCGCGCGATGGCAGTGGGTGCACGAATTCCTATGATCACAACCATCACTGGCGCTCGCGCAGCGGTGCAAGCAATTGAAGCGCTTCGAGGTGGCACGTGGCAAGTTGCAGCCTTGCAGGATTATTTTAAAACCGAGGTGCTCGGTGGCAGTCAAGTGACAGTCACGTGACCGTCACTCCAGAAGCGGGTATAATTTCCCCTCTATGCCTGACTGGGTCCCAACATTTATCACGCCACAACTTCTGACTTCGGTCGTCGTTATTTTGGTAATTTTGCACCTCGCACTTGGCGCAGCGGCATATTTTATTTTGCTCGAGCGGAAAGTGTGCGCTTGGGTGCAGGACCGAATTGGTCCCGACCGAGTGGGCAAGTTCGGGTTGTTGCAACCACTTGCGGATGGGTTGAAGTTGTTTGTCAAAGAAGATTTTATGCCAGCCGGCGCAGACAAAGGGTTGTTTACCATTGCTCCAGCGCTCACTGTCATTCCTGCGATGATTGGGTTCCTCGTTATTCCTTGGGCTGGCGGGCTTGAACTTTCAAACGGTGAGACAGTTTCGATTATGGGTGCCAATATTAATATTGGAGTGATTTACCTTGTCGCAACAGCATCGCTTGGAGTCTACGGGGTGGCGCTTGGTGGTTGGGCATCGAATAACAAATTTTCCTTTTTGGGTGGGTTGCGTGCCAGCGCACAAATTATTAGTTACGAAATACCAATGGGGCTCGCGCTTCTTTGTGTCGTCATAGCATCGGGCACGTTGTTGCCAGAAACAATCGTTTCACAACAGCTTGCAGGCCAGTGGAATATTGTGCACCAACCCCTGGTTGCAATTTTGTTTTATGTCTGCTTGCTTGCGGAAGCAAACCGAGCGCCGTTTGATTTATCTGAAGCGGAACAAGAACTTGTCGGTGGATGGCACACCGAATATTCATCGATGCGATGGGCGCTCTTCTTCATGGGCGAGTACATTCACTTGTTTGTTGGGGCGGCATTCTTTACAACGTTATTCCTCGGCGGTTGGTCCTTGAACCCAATTACTGGTTGGGATCTTCCAGCGACGGGCGGGTTCCTTCTTGTTGCACTCCAGTTTGGTATTGTCCTTGGTAAGATTTTCTTGTTGGTGTTCTTAGCGATGATGGTGCGATGGACCTTGCCTCGCTTCCGCTTTGACCAACTTATGCGCCTTGCTTGGGAAGGGATGATTCCTACTTCGCTTCTGCTTGTCCTCATCGTATCTATATATATGTATCTTGGTTGGGGCGCCTATCTTTGGACAGGTTCGATTTTGGCGCTTGTGATTATGGGCATTGCGAGGCCGCTGTTGCCAACAAGTAGCACAAACAAGCGGGTAGAACTACTCGGAAGTCGCTTTAGCGCGCCAAAAGATAGAAACGAGCAAACAGTCTAGGAATGCGGTGGCTCTGCGACACGCTTGGCGGGTTGTGGGTTGCTTTTCGACTATTCCTTCAATGTCGATGCAAGACTAGAAAAGGAAGCTATCTCGCTTGGCGCAGCGAGACCGCTTTTGGCAAGGATGGCGAATTCTCTACGCTGACGAGGCAACAAAAACGAAAAGACGTCCGAGCTTGGTCCCGCTGGGCATGGCGTTCCCGAAAATAATATGATTTGTTTATTTGTGTTTGTTTGGCTCTGAGACGCATTAATTTATTAATGCGTCTCAGAGCCAAATTAATAAATGTGCGATAATTCTACTGGAAGAAAAAAAGTCACATGACACGGGGTCGTCAGAAAGCAGGTGTATGATTGTGCGCCTATGGCGAAACCAAGAAAAATGTATCGATGTAAATCCTGCGAGGCGACAACGGCAACGTGGATGGGAAAGTGCTCTTCGTGTGGTGAATGGGATTCTCTCGTACTTAAAACAGCGAACAAAGAACATGCGACGCCAAATGTCGCAGCGAACTTTGCGGCAAGCATCGCTTCCACAATCGATCAGTATGGCGGCGAGACCGAAGCGATGCAAATCCTTGAAATTGAAACGCCCGCAATAGGTCGCATGATGACGGGGATACATGAGCTCGACCGCGTGCTTGGAGATGGGCTTGTGCTTGGCAGTGTTGTTCTTGTCGGTGGTGATCCAGGAATCGGGAAATCAACGTTAATGATGCAGGCCGCAATTGGCGCGGCGTCAAGCGGCAAGCGTGTGCTCTACGCAACAAGTGAGGAATCTGCATACCAGTGTAAATTGCGGGCGGAGCGCCTTCTTGAAGGTGAACAAGTTGGCGAGCACGGGCTCGATGGGCTTTTTGTCTTGGCAGACACTGATCTTGCACGCATCACAAGCCAAGTGATGAAACATCGTCCGGATTTGCTTGTGGTTGATTCTATTCAAATGGTCTATCGAAGTGACATGGAATCGGTCCCTGGGAGTGTTTCGCAGATACGAAGGTGTTGCCTTGAACTCGTCTACTTAGCTCGTCAACTCCAAATGCCTGTCCTCATTGTTGGGCACGTCACAAAAGATGGGCAGCTTGCAGGACCACGCGTCCTCGAACATCTAGTGGATGTTGTATTGAACTTTGAAGGCGATAGGCATTATGCTTTGCGCGGTCTTCGCGGTGTAAAGAACCGCTTCGGTACAACCCTCGAAATTGGATTGTTCGAAATGGGCCAACATGGATTGCAAGAAGTCGTTGATGCTGCCGCATTTCTCGATCCAGACGCGCCCCCGCGGGCGGGCGCGGTTGTGTGCCCCGCAATGCATGGCTCGCGTTGTTTGCTCGTTGAAACGCAGGCTTTGGTGACGCAGGGTACCGTCGGACAAGCGAGAAGGCGTTCGTCGGGCCTTGATGGAAATCGTTTTACGATGCTCACCGCAGTGCTTGAACAGCACGCGGGTTTGAAACTTGCAGATCAAGATATATATGTCAGCACAGTGGGCGGGTTAAAACTGACAGAACCTGCTGTCGACCTCGCGCTTTGTTTGTCAATCATCGGTGCGTACAACGATGCGGTTTTGCAACAGGGCGTGTGCGCGATAGGTGAAGTGGGTCTTGGCGGAGAGCTTCGAACAGTCACGCAATTGGAACAAAGAGTCGCACAAGCAAGGCGAAGGGGATACAAAAGAATTTTAGTTCCGATAACGCAAACGGATATTGCGGGCAAAAACGCGGTTGGGGTGGCTTCAATCGCTGATTTGAATGGATTCTTTCAAAAAAAACCAATAACTTCAAGGTCCGAAGCGTGGTTATCGGACGGCAAAAAAGAAGGGATATTAAATTGATGCTAAGTGCAGTGTTTGCAAGGGCTTACGCTATGTTTTGCACAAAAAGTATGGTTTTTATTGCTCTTTTTATCAGGCGGTGTAGCCAAACTCCCACAAATGGTTATCATTCCGCCTTCAACTATTTGGTCAACGTTGACCGATAGGGAACAATCGTCCGTTCCAGCCGTGTTGGTTGGAATGATGCGGACGGATGGATGGTTAGAACGCGACGCCACGGGAGTCGGTTGATGCGTTCGAAAAACACAGGAGAGTTGACACTATGAGTCACCTTTACCTTCTCGGCGTCGCAACACTGACGCTCACAAGTGCTGGCTTTGCCGGTAGCGACACGAACGCTGACCTGCAAGCTCGCCTCGAAGCTGCTGAAGCTCGTATTAACGAACTTTCAGCTGCTACTAACAACAACTGGCTAAACGATACTCGTTCCGACGAAATCCGTAGCCTCGTACACGACGTTCTCGCTGACGCAGACAACCGTGCTAGCTTACAGGGCTCAGGCTCAACAGCTGGTTACAACGGTGGTTTCACAGTCGGTAGCGCAGACGGCAACTGGTCATTGAAAATGAACGGCCTTCTTCAAACAAGCTGGTCAAACGTTGACGATGAAGATCCAGCAACAACTGTTGACGGTTGGGGTTTCAACGCAGTGAACACATGGATGAACTTCTCAGGTACAGTCGCAGGCGATTATACTTACGATGTTCGATATAACTGGGACACATCAACAGCTGAATGGGCAAACGGTTCCATGGGTCTTGGCGATGGTTTGGGACTCACAATGGGTACCTACAAAGTTGCTACAAATCGTCGTGAAATGATCGACGACCAGTACCAACAAACACTTTTGAACCAAACTGACGTTGCAGGTATGCGCAACTACACAGTTGGTAACGGTATCTCACTTGACTACAGTGGCGATGATCTTCGCTTCTGGGGTCAACTATATAACCACACTGGAAACGGTGGACGTGTAAACGACAGCCAGTACATTGCGAACTTCCGTTTAGAGTACATGGTTGAAGGTAACTGGGGTCAGTTTGACCAGTTCACGAGTGCTGACGGCGGTGCTGCAGGTACTTTGGTTGGTTTCTCTTACAACACTGTAAATTCAGATGGTGCTGACGATAGTGACTCAACATGGACAATCGATGCGCAAATGCAATTCGGTGGTTCAAACTTGTACGTTTCATACTCTGACTTTGACGACGAAGATGATGTTAACGATGCAAACACAGTTGTTGCTTCATACGGTATGTACCTCGACGCTGACTGGGAAGCATATGTCCAGTACGTTGAAAACGATACTTGGTCAGGCGACGAAGTATGGAGCATCGGTGTAAACAATTACATGGCTGGTCAAAACGCGAAGTGGACGACTGAAATTTCACTTGATGACCACGATACTAATGGCGACGTAACAGTCATTAGCACACAGCTTCAATTCTACTTCTAAACCGAAGTTGATTTGAAGTGTCATTTATGACACAAACGCAGGCCGGCTCTTTGAGCCGGCCTGTTTTTTTTGCATACTTAAGGGGACACCTACCAACACGGTCGACGTGACAGTCACACAAAGCGAGTCTGCGAGTGCAAAGTGACTATCACTAGAATCGCTCTGGGCGTGCGTGTCCCCACAACAAGGACGATTACAATCAAAACCGTTTCTCCAGAGAAGCCATTATGGTATGCTTCACTTGGAAAGGTCTACGGATGGATCACTTCAAGAAGCAACGGATTGCATGTTCCTTCGCAACACGTACAGTGTTCGCAGGCGTCGCTGTTGTTTGTGTGCAAACAAGCATCGCGAACGAGAACAGTCGCTCGATTGCTTCCGCCGCCTCGCCGAACAACATCCAGTCGCAACTTGACACACTCCGCCAGCAACTCGATAGCGCAGAAGTCGCAAACAAAGCTGTTCGCCTTGAACTTGACGAAGCGCAAGCGAATTTCAATAACGACGCGTGGCTAAACCAAGAGCGCGCGGCATCTATTGCGCTCCTCGTTGAAGATGTGCTCGCTGACAGTTCTTCGCGTTTGAATATGCAAGGCAACGGCGTCATGATGGGGTGGTCCGATGGATTCCATCTTTCAAGTGCTGACGGGCAATTCACCCTGAATATCGGCGGGCTTGTTCAATCCCAAACTATGGCTCGATGGGTTGGCGTCAACACAGTTGGCGGCGATGCGTACGACCAATGGCGCTGGGGATTTGGCATGTCTCGTGCGCAACTAAACTTTGGCGGGACTGCGTTTGGCTCTGGGCTTGAGTATTACATTGAAATGGGATGGGGTAGATCAGACCCATACAACTTAACGAACCAAGGTGCATTTTTTATCTCGCGAATGTGGGTTGGGTGGTTGAAGTTCCGTTTGAACGCTGAAATGGAGATTAAAACGGGGCAGTTTATGCTTCCGTTTACTCGCGAAGGGCTCATTAAAGCACCTTACCAGATGGCCGTCTTCCCAACGCTTATCGAGTATCGCATGGGGCTTGAACGAAGTACGGCGGTTGAATTCGATTGGACAACCAAAGACAGACGATTTGCCCTTGCTCTATCCAACGGTTCACCGGCACTTTTCCACGGTCCAGTTTGGGGATATGCTGACCCAGTCCCGCCTTGGGCTGCACTGAGTCGAGACACGCTCTACTCAGTCACAATGCGGCACGAATGGAAACTGCTCGGTGACTGGGATCAGTTCAGCCAATTCACGAGTCCTCCTGGAAGTGAACGAGGCATCTTAGTAGGGCTCGCTGGTCACAGGCAAAATACAGAACGGGATTCTCCTGACCCTGTCGGAGGTATTCCAGAAGGTGCCTTTTGGGGCGTAACTGGTGACGTGACACTTCAATACGACGGAGCATCCCTTTTTGCTTCGGTCATCTACGAGCGAGTCACAGATTTAACTTCATCGACTCCGCGCATCAACTTCTATTCTCTTGTTATGCAGGGAAGCACGTACATCACGAACCAGACCGAGCTCTTTGCGCGTTGGGAAATGGGCGGCCCGGACAGACCGACGGCAGGCGGGGACCACCTCAGACTCATGACAGTCGGGATGAATCACTACATCGATGGACAAGATCTTAAAGTTACCGCGGACCTTGGTTTTAGTTTTGGCGAGGTAAGCGGTTTTATGGCAAACACAGAAGCAGGATGGGTTGGCGACACCGAGCACCGGGATCAAGTTGTCTTCCGAACGCAGTTGCAGTTAATGTTTTAAGGAAACGAATGATGAAAAAACGAAGCAAACAAAAAACGCAATCCTACGCAACCGCGATTCAAATCGCCGTTGTCTTGGTTGCATTTGTTTGCGTGGGGGCAGTGCGCGCTGACGACATCCAGCAACAACTCGATTTGTTGCGTGAACGACTTGATGCAGTGCAACAGGACACTTCTGAGATGCGAAACTCCCTTGATGACTTGAAGGCAGAATCAGAAAAAGATTGGATGACGGAAGAACGTGCCGATGAAATTCGACTACTTGTACACGACGTGCTTGCAGACGCTGATGCTCGTACTGCACTCGTTGGAGATGGCATACTTGGTGGTTGGTCAGACGGTTTTTTCCTTGCTTCGAGCGATGGAAGATTCAAACTCACAATTGGCGGTCTGATGCAAGAACGTTTTCTTATGAGTTACCAGAAGGAGGGCTTTGTTTCAAGTTCAGACCGCTGGCGCGGCGGATTAGAAAACACAAGAACACGTCTTGATTTTGGCGGGCATATTTTTGACCGGGATACAACCTTTTATGTGCAAGCTGGCTGGGGATATCTTGACCCGAATGCCACTTCGGGAAATCCGCTACTGCGTATTGGTGCTCGGCTCTGGGATTCTTGGGTCAAGTTTAAGTTGAACGAGCAATGGTCAGCAAAAGTTGGGGTATTCATGCTGCCATTTACAAGAGAATCACTTGTTTCTGACAAGTACCAGATGGCGGTGGATCGATCATTGATTGACTATCGTTTGGGTCTAGCGCGCTCGCAAGGAGTTGAATTTACGTGGGCACACGAAAATAAGCGAGTCTTTCTTGCGACAACAAATGGCTCGATAACACTTAATGGTATTCCAGCAGGGGCTGGAAACCCGACGCCACCCTGGGGCGCACTCGCGCAGGATGCAGAGTGGTCATTTACTGCTCGTGCGGAGTTTTTGCTCGAGGGTAACTGGGGTCAATTTAACCAATTCACCTCCCCAATTGGGAGCGAACGAGCGACGTTGGTGGGCGTCGCAGTGCATGGACAACAAGGGGAACGAACAGGCGGCGGTGGTCTAAAACAAGATCAGTACGGCGTGACAGCTGACCTCTCGATGAATTTTGATGGCGTGTCATTTTTCCTCTCAGGAACCATGCATAATCAAAAAAATGTATCAGCGTCGATTCCAAATGCAGACTGGGTTGGTTATCTCGCGCAAGCAAGCACGTACATGACGGACAAAACAGAGGTATTCATGCGATTTGAAGGTGGGGGCGTTCGGCAAAACTCAATGGGCGGGGATGATGTGCATATTTTGACAACCGGCGTCAATTGGTACCTTGATGGGCAAGGACTCAAAGTGACAAGTGATGTGGGTTGGAGCTTGGGCGAAATTAGTACGGGTATGCAGAACTGGATGGTCGGCTGGCGTGCGACGACAGAACAGAACTCCCAATGGTTGTTCAGAACCCAGCTTCAATTGGCATTTTAAGAAGTTGCAGACAGAAAAAAGCGCTGGTTTGTGGAGAGGGAAACTACTGGATTTCGACGGTTGAAATGCCCTCAGAGAGCATTTCGTAGACCTGCGCAACCTCGCCACTGCCCATTCGGATGCAGCCCATTGAGGCTTGCGTGCCGATGGTTTCGGGTGCAATTGTGCCATGAATCCCGAGTCCAGAGAGGTCGCTGGTACGCTCTTCTATGCCTTCAAGACCGATCCAGCGTTCACCAATGGGATTCTCTGGGTTGTCTGCGCTGTAAAACTCGCGCGTTCGCGGGTTAATCCATGTTGGATTCATCAGTTTGGAGTTTCGCCGAACTCGAAAGAGACCAGTAGGAGTTGAGTTGAATTCACCAAGACCGACGCGGTAGGAGCGCACAAATACCTGCTCGTTTCCATCCCCTTCGTAAAGGTCAATTCTGTACGTTGCCTTGTCCACTTTTGCGTGAAAAGGACCAGTGACGAGTTTAAGGTTCTGTCCTGGACGAATACTCGACGCCGATTTGATACCGTTTATGCGTTGGATGAAACGCCAATCAACATGCAGTCCCATCTTTTTTACGATTCCGCTTAACGTGTCGCCACCACGAACGATGTACTCCACAACAAAGGGATCATCGTTTGCAATTTCACGAGAAAAGACAAGGGAATCGGAAATATCTGAGAGCACACCTCGTGCTTGCGCGGACTCGCTCTCCGTCAATGAACCGCTCCGCAAGAGCGTGGAAAGTTGCGCACGGGCTTCGACCATTTTCCCATGGTCCAAGAGGGTGAGTCCTTCTTCAAGGTTTGCCGAAGTTGTTGCTGCGAGTACGATTGGCTTTGCAATTACTGGTTCATTCACCACCTCGAGTGCTTCAGGAACAGTCACAGGCGCTGGCTTGGTTCCGACAACCTCTGGTATGCGAGCGGGTTCTGCAATAGGTTCTGCTTCTTTTTTAACAATAGGAGGCATTGCAACACTAAGTGCTTCTTCGGGCAGGTCGAGGTTCGTTTCAGGTACTTCGACTTCTTCGATGTCAATGCCATCGGTCCCACTCGGCCAGAGCATCCACGTGATACCCGCTCCTGCAACGAGAACAATAAGCCACGAAAAAGTACGACGTCCTCGTTTCCGTCGATACATACTGCCGCGTCGTGTTGATGAAAATCCGCCTTGACTAGGTAATGCCATGCATGGAATTGTACCGCTTTTCTACGAAAGCGTGACTACTCAAAGTACACATTACTGGGTGTAACAACAACATTCATTTCTTGGTCGTGCTGCTCCCGTGGGACACATGAAATCAATTGTTCATCGAAACAGACGCCGATGACAACGGGCGGGCGAGATTGTCCAAGGAACTTGTCGTAAAAACCACCCCCGCGGCCGAGACGACCACCGGCACGATCAAAACCAATGCCAGGAACAATGATGACATCGATGCAATCTGTGGGTAGTGGGTGCTTTTCTTTTGGTTCCTGGATGGAGTGCTTTGACTCCACTAGTGCGCGAGGTTCGAGCGAGGTAAGCAATCCTCCGCGCATTGTCTTCGCTTCCCAATCGATGAGGGGCACACACACCGTTCGCGATTCATCAATCCAAAGCGAAATGAGTGGCCGAAGATCCACCTCGTCCTTAATTGGAAGATACACAAGGATGGCGTCTGCGGTAGCAACGGAAGCAAAACCGGAAAGGTGTTTGCAAATCTCGTCGCTTGCATTTTGTTGTTGTTTTGCCGTCATGTTCGCAACAGCAGTGGTTATTGATTTACGAAAGTTCGCTTTGTTCATTCGTAGTACTTCGCGTTGATGGTGGGCAATTTTTCAGGGTCGTGGTCGCATGGCGCGATTACTGCGCGCTGTTGTTTGACATCATCGCGTGCTTGCCAAATTGCTTTGTCAACTGCGCGTGACTTTGGTGCGTTCGCAAGATAAATAACAAGCTGACTTAACGTGAGTTGGCACTCGGGCATACCCACTCGTTCAATGATGAGCCATGCAGATGCCGCCTGTTCGAGAGCGCGCGGGTCAGCCATGCCGATGTCTTCGCTTGCAAAGATGGACATGCGCCTCGCAATAAATCGCGGGTCTTCTCCAGCCTCGAGCATAGAAGCAAGCCAATAAAGTGCAGCATTTGTATCACTTGCGCGAACAGATTTAATAAGCGCGCTTGCGTGGTCGTAATGCCCGTCACCGTGGCGGTCGTATCGCACAGCTTTTTTCTGTATTGACTGCTGCGCGTCGTCAAGAGTAATGGTTCCTCCAGAGCAGCTTCCCGCCGCAATCTCAAGCGCGTTGAGTGCACGCCGCGCGTCACCGTCAGCCATTTTTGCCCAGTGCGCAACTGCATCGTCGCTGACTTGAATTCCTAGTGATCCAATGCCTCTTTTTTCTGTGAGTGCAGAGCGCACAACGCGTTCAATTTCATCACTAGTGAGTGGTTCGAGTTGGAACAGCGTTGACCGACTAATGAGTGCGTTGTTCACGGTGTACGCGGGATTTTCTGTCGTTGCACCAATCAAAATAATAACACCGTGCTCAACCGCTTCAAGCAACACATCCTGCTGGCTTCGACTGAAGCGGTGAATCTCGTCTAAAAACAAAATGGTCCGCCCGTTGCCTTGTTCTATTCTGGTTCGCGCCTCTTCGATGATTCGACGAATGTCAGCAACCCCAATCATGGCGGCGTTGAACGATTCAAAATGGCAGGATGTTTCGTGTGCGATAACGTGCGCGAGCGTGGTCTTGCCTGTGCCTGGAGGCCCCCAAAAAATTGCCGAGCGTAACGTGTCGCTTGAAATCATTCTTGGTAATAAATCGTGTGAACCAAGAATATGTTTTTGACCAACCACTTCAGAAAGTGACGGAGGGCGGAATCGGTCGGCAAGCGGCCGAACACCGTCACGTTGTTTTTTCGCTTCGTCAGAAAATAGAGTAGGCATTATTAGATTGTAAACGCAACAGGGCGCTCCGATAACACGATGAAATTGGTTATTTATTTCTCAACACCGCAGTTGTGGTGTATTCTTCACCTCTATGTGTGGAATAGTTGCGTATATTGGAACCAAGCCAGCGAGAGAGCTTCTTCTTGAAGGTCTAAAACGACTGGAATATCGAGGATACGATTCAGCTGGTCTAGCGGTGCTGAACGGTAAAATCAATGTCGCTCGCTCAATCGGTCGTGTCTCTGGACTTGAAGAGATGGTGTCGAGTGACGCTGGCTTTGATGGCACAGTTGGTATCGCGCACACTCGGTGGGCAACGCATGGTGAGCCATCAGAGCGGAACGCCCACCCACACAGCGATGGCGAAAAAACAGGGCACGGGATTCGGCTTGTGCACAACGGCATTATTGAAAACTACGCTTCGCTTAAAACATATTTAACGGATAAGGGACATGCATTCACGAGTGAAACAGACACCGAAGTGCTCGCGCATTTGATTGGTGAGCTTTACGACGGCGATTTAGAGACTGCCGTGCAATCGGCGCTCCGCGAAGTGACAGGTGCGTACGCAATTGCAGTTGTCTGCGAAAAAGAACCAGACGTGCTGGTTGTTGCGCGAAAGGGCTCCCCCCTTATTGTTGGAGTTGGCAAAGACGAGTATGTTGTCGCTTCCGACTCCAGTGCAATAGTTGCCCACACGACTCAAGCGTTTTTACTCGATGACGAGACCGTTGCTCGGTTAACACGTGATTCATTTCGGACGACAACGGTTGACAATGTTGAATTGACTCCAGAAATTCAAGAGCTCGAATTCACGTTGGAGCAAATTGAACTCGGTGACTTTGACCACTTTATGTTGAAGGAAATTTACGAGCAACCCGAAACACTTCGGACTTGTATCCAAGGCCGAGTGAATGCTGCTTCAACCAGCATTGTGCTTGGCGGCGTCGCTGATTTTGAAAGTAAGATTGTAAAAGCAAAAAGAATATTGCTCCTCGGGCAAGGCACGGCGTTACACGCGGCGATGATCGGCGAATACTTGTTTGAAAAGCTTGCAGGCATTCCGACGGAAGTTGAATTTGCGAGCGAGTTTCGATACCGAAATCCAATTGTTGAAGAGGGCACCATTGCAATTGCTGTGAGCCAGTCTGGCGAAACCGCAGACACGTTTGCCGCAGTGCTCGAAGCGAAGCGTCGTGGTGCACTCACCTTTGGAGCAGTGAATGTTGTGGGTTCGACCATTTCACGCGAAACAGATGCGGGCGTGTACTTGCGCGTTGGACCAGAGATTGGCGTCGCGTCGACGAAGGCATTTATTGGGCAGGTCGCTGTATTAACTATGCTCGCAACGTACATCGGTCGTCGACATCATCTTGACCGAGAAGACATGGCAGAGTTGCTTGCTGCGCTCGAACAAATACCAGAACATATTTCGACGGTGCTGGCGCAGTCCGACCACATTCTTGAGGTAACAAAGGGCGTAGTGAATCGAGACAATTGGTTGTTCCTTGGTCGGGGCACGAATTACCCTGTTGCTCTTGAAGGTGCGTTAAAGTTGAAAGAAATCAGTTACATTCACGCAGAGGGTATGCCTGCTGCAGAGATGAAACACGGGCCGATTGCATTGATAGACAAAGGTATGCCTGTTGTCATTGTTGCAACCAAAGGGAGCCAGTACGAAAAAGTCATTGGTAATATGGAAGAGGTACGTTCGCGAGGCGGCCATGTGATCGCAGTGGCGACCGAAGGCGACACGAATATCAAGCAACATTGCGATGATGTGTTCTACGTTCCAGATGTTCCTGAACCGCTCCAACCATTATTGACGGTTATCCCGTTGCAACTCTTGGCGTATCACGCAGCGGTCTTGCGTGGCAAAGACGTCGACAAGCCCCGCAACCTCGCAAAATCAGTCACGGTGGAATAAACAATCCCGCGGGTCGTTTATTCAGAATTTATTTGGCTCTGAGACGCTTTTTGCCATTTTGAGGCGAATGGGTGCCGTGAATTCAAGGAAGACAGCGCCAATAAGAGCCGCGATGGCGAATGGGGCAGGGAGTACCCCAACACCTATGAGCAAAGCCGCCATGCAGAGTTGGGAAACACCTGCATCAACCAATGGAATCGCAAGCCGCATTGCGTCGCCACTCTTGCGGCCGCCGAGAAGCCCAAGCCCAACCATGCCACCAAGCCACCGCGCATCAGCACAAAAGAGAATCACAATAAGAATGGGCCAGAAGTGCAGATTGTCGAGCGGGTTAATCAGTACCAGTGAAGTTGCCATGACACTTGGAACCGCCGCGTAATCGACGAATAGTTGTAACCATTTCCAGCGTTTCGGGGGTACGCACCAAATAAAAGGTAAGAGCAAAAGCGGAACAAGCCACACAAGCGCCATCGCCCCCTGTGCTTGCCAAGCGACAGATACAGCGAGAATACTTGCGACAACCCACGCAACCCTCCCGCAACGAAGCATCAAGCGCGCACCGTTTTGTTCAGAACTATCTGCGGCATTTCGTTCCCACTGTGCAAGCGTCCAAGGGCCAGCACCTAGGCAAGCGCCTAACCCAAGAACGGCGGGTAACGCCATATCTGTTAACAAAAGCAAGAGTAGCGTCGTCAAGCCAATTGGGAATATTGCTGCCCAAACACCAACAGAGAGTGACATGGCTCGCGGCGCTGTCCCCCTTGCTCTGCATCGCACAGACCCGCTGAGCAAAATTAATACCACGAGGACCATCGCGTAATCACGAAGCGTGCGTTGTGATTTCCATTGTGCAGTTTTCCATACATCAACTTGTTGAGTTAGCGCAAAATGGTGTTCTGCTTTCAAGTGTAAAAGTGTTGTGTCGTCCATACCCAACGTCGTCGCAGCAAGTAAATCCGCCTGCTGCTGCCGTTCAAGTCGTACGACATTTTCGTGCTCGAGTGTCCCGCCTTGAAAAATGCCTTCCCAGTAATCTGGGGCGACAGCACCGAAGATTGCAGGACCAAGGAGTACTCCACCCACAACTCCACCGAGCATCCCCCAGCCGCGGACCCGAGTCTGCTTCAGTATAAACGCAAAAAGAAGCGGGATGAACAGTAATAACCACATCTCTTTTTTAATTTTCATTCTGATACTATTCATTTAATCACAAAACTTAATAAATCTTTATGCTTCAAATACAATTATGATTCCTTATCAAAGACACAACATCCTTTTTGTAATAAATGGATTT
>CAZURP010000014.1:0-15838 GCA_964623715.1 uncultured Isosphaeraceae bacterium
GTTCGGGCAACACAGTTTTTTCTGGTCTGGGGCATCACTAGTGCATATCGTCCCACTCACCTATCCCAATGGAGGCTATATCTGGGCATACGGCATGAATGACCTGGGCGATGTCGTCGGCTATTCGAGCGCGAATAACGGACAGTTTCATGCTTTTCAATGGGACGGCGAACAAATTCATGATTTGGGTGCTCCAGAATGGGCAGTAGTCAACTACAGCCAAGCACACGACATCAACAACAATGGTTGGATTGTTGGATTCGCCGGGGGTGTCCCCTACGACCTACGAGGATTTATCAAACACGATGGTGTTTGGGATGAGATACCCACCTTTGGTGGTGTTGAAAGTAAGGCATTTGCAATCAATGACCTCAACGATGTGGTCGGCGTGGCTAGAAATGAAAATGGCACGTTCCGTGCATTCGGTATTCCTGCTGGAAACATTTCGCTGATGACCGACCTTGGGGACCTCGGTGGAGGCGCTGCGCAAGCAAGAGCCGTAAACAACAACCGCACTATTACAGGATTTTCAAAAGTCGATGACACCTATTGGCATGGCTTCCGCTGGTCACTTGAAGGCGGCATGATTGACCTCGGCACGTTTGGCGGGAACGAAAGTCGTGCGTATGCGATGAACGACGCTGGGCATATAGTCGGACAAGCAGAGTATCCCGACGGAACCCTACATGGTTTCATCTGGATGGACGGCGAAATGTTCGACCTAAACAATTACATTGTCCCGGATATTGCTGTCACAATTACCAACGCAAAGGGAATCAATAGTACTGGCGACATCTCCGCCATTGGCGAGTATCAAGATGGTTCCACAAGACCGTTCTTGCTCTCTCCAATGGATAATACCATTCCTGAAGATGTGAACGGCGACGGCGACGTCAACGTCTCTGACTTGCTTGCCGTTGTAGGAAATTGGGGCGAGTGTCCGAACTGCCCCGAAGACGTGAACAACGACGGGATAGTGAACGTGGGAGACGTGCTTGCAGTATTTCCGGCTTGGTAAATTAAAAACGCCCAAAAACAATTAAAAAAAGACCGCGACTTTCGTCGCGGTCTTTTTCAGTTGGAAATACGTAAAGTCTTAAAATTCTTTTGATCGATGTTGCAATTGGGATTTCAATCGTGCAAGGATAGAAGAATGCATTTGGCTTACACGTGACTCTGACAGATCAAGTGTTAACCCGATTTCTTTCATTGTCATTTCTTCGTAGTAATACAACACCACAATCATGCACTCCGCTCTGGTCAACCCCTTCGTGAGAAGGATTTGCAAGTCCTTCTTTTGTAATTCAGTGACTGGATTCTCTTGGCGTTGGTCTCGGATAACATCAATTTCTTGCACTTCTTTGGAAGAGTCGCTGTCGTACGCTTTACGATTAAGCGAAGTCATCATCACAGGGCGAGAATCTCGTTCTATTTTTTCGTACTCTGCAGTATCAACCTCAAGATGATCGATTATTTGCGCATCAGTCGCCTTCACGCCAGTTTCCATCTCGATTGATTTTCGAGCGCGGTCGACTTTTGAGGTGCGTGAGCGCACGAGCCGTGGTACCCAGTCCATTGCGCGAAGTTCATCGTAAATTGCACCTCGAATCCGCTGGCTGCAATAGGTTTCAAATTTAAATCCTAATGTGAGATCGTACGCATCGATTGCTTGCATCAACCCGAACAAACCGGCTGAATACAAATCGTCGACATCGACTTCAGAAGGCAATTTCGTGTGCACGCGCTCTGCGGTGTACCGCACTACTTGCAAGTATTGCTCCATGAGGACATTTCGAAAGTCAACTGTTGGCTCGTTCTTGTACGAAATCCAAACATCAAGCAGCTCCATTTCGCCACTTGGTGTTTGCACCATCGAATCAAGCCCTTTGGGGATTTTGCCCTTTAGGGAAGTTCTGCTAACTTTTTTAGTTTTAACTGCTGTATCTGTTGCACATGGCATCGGTCTACTCCTTGACCCTTTCACAAAACTGGTACGAACGGACGCACCATTTTCTTCATCTTGCCGATCCTTGGCAACGATGTTGTTTAGACTATAACACGATGAAGGAGGTTTGTGAGTTGATGGTTGTGGGTTGTTTGTCATGAATTTCCTTATTTGTCACAAAGGTGACCTCTACGTAAAGCCGTCTCAGATGTTTTTTTGTTCAACAATTCTGAAATTGTGCAGAAACTTTACGCGTGTTCGCAACAAGCACTGACGTACGGCCGTCCGAGAAAAAGTTGAAAAAACGCAACAAACGCTCTTTCGCGGACCTTCTAACCCCGAATCGCCACCGTAACAATATCGCTGTAACTTTCTTAGGACACTTGAGTTATCGGTCGTTATTCGCTAAAAAAGGACTTTGCTAGCTTCGCTGGTTTTGCAAGGTCAATATGCGATGAAACATCTTGGCCGTTCGTGACCCAACTCATAGGAACACGAATCGCGCAGAGCGTGGAGAAGATTTCCCCCATCGTGACCGCTTCATCAACCTTTGTCGTAATGATTCGATTGAACTTTGTCCTTGCAAACCGTTCCATCGCTCTCTTTGAAGCTGTGATAGATGTTGCAGAAGAAAGCACCAAGTGTGTTTCGGTCGGCGACGCGGCTTCTAGAATATGCGCGGTTTCTTCAATCCTGTCGTGGTCTTGCGCGCTTCGCCCTGCGGTATCTATAAGAACAACGTCTGCGTCTGCACACGTTGCAATTGACTCTCTCATTTGCAACGCTGTTCCGGCAATTTCAAGGCGAGTATCCAATAAGTCTGCGTATTGTTGCACTTGCTCTACAGCGGCAACTCGGTACGTGTCGGCTGTAATCAACGTGACATTTCTACCCTGTTGCAGTCGGAACTTTGTCGCAAGCTTCGCGATTGTGGTTGTTTTTCCAACTCCCGTTGGTCCCACTAAGGCGATAACTGTTGGCCCATTTGTTTCCCTACTTGGCGGAGGGGATGCCTCAGGAAGCCGACGAATCATTTCCTCAACAACAAGTGTTGTAAGCACTGCGTATGTGCTTGGGGATGTTGCTCCAACCGCTTGAAGAATATCCATCGCGAGCGGCTCGGCAACACCTTTCTTTGTCAACGTTTTGTATGCCTTTGCCAACATCGGTGAAAGGCGGCCTGCGGACTCATGCTCAAGCACCTCACCCACAAGAGTTCGTATCTCAGCTATACCCAATTCAATTCGCTCCGTCGCGTCATCTTGAGGCTCATCTAAAAGAACGGAACGCGCGTAAGAGATTGTTTTTTGCTTGTCTGTTTTCGGTGTGCACATAGGTTTTCTTTCGCAATCAAGAAGCTCTTGAATGTTCCTTCGATTCTACAGTGCCAATGACCTGCAAGTCAACTTCTGGAACTATTTCATCTCTGCTTAGAACGGTCACTTCATCTGTACCGCCCTTTATCTCGTTCTGCAAAAATTTCCTTGTCTCTTTCGATGTCACAACGACGATGGGCAACCCCTCAGCAACGAGCGGAAGCGCTGCGTGGTGTACCGCTGATGACAAGCCTTCTTTATCAGTGCGATTATTTTGCAATGCAAGTTCAATTTCAATTGGAAGCGAAATACAACGAATAATCGGCTTGCCAGTTGGATTTTGCACTGAAACGGTTGCGCAAATTTGTCTTCGCAATGCGCGGCGAACATGCTCTACGCACTCTTCGAGTGACAATGTCGCAAAATCAGCAGAAGTTTCTACGATCGTTGCCATATCTTTCAACGGTACTTGTTCGCCAAGCAAGGCGCGAACTACATGATGCAAACGAGAGATTGATAACTCATTTCCGATCACATCCGAGACCAAACGAGGGGAAGTTGTCCGAAGTTCCTCGATCATCACAGAAACGTCTTCTCGCGAGACAAGTTCTGAAGCATGTGTTTTAACAACATGCGACAAGTGTGTCAATATAACCGTCACTGGTTCCATCGCTTGCACGAACAAATCGCCAAGACCACTACGTACTTCGTCTGTAACCCATAACGCAGAATAGCCAAAAACTGGCTCTCGTTCACGAATCCCTGTAATATCTTGCGATACATCTTCGCCGGCGACAACCATGAACCTATCTATATGGACAACCCCTTTTGCCACGGTTCCGCCCTTAAGCGTTAGTCGATAGGTGTTCGAAGATAAATCAAAGTTGTCTGTAACTCGAATGGATGGAATAACTATCCCTAATTCATGTAAAAGAGAAACTCGAAGATCCGCCATTTTTTGCACAAGGTTGGGCGTTACGCCCGTCGAGGCGAGTGGCAACAACCCGCGACCTAACTCGAGTTGGAGAGTTGCATGTGAAAGAACTTCCGATTGCGTTGCTGTTTCTGCCGCTGTTGTTTCTTGTTTCTCTACCTCATACGACGCCACTTCTTCCTGTTTTTTCTTGTAGCCAGACCACGAGAGAAGCGCGAGTGCAACTGCAAGAATAAGTAGCGGCAACGTAGGAAGTGGCGTCAAAGAAAGTGCAACGAGAAATGCAGACACCAAACCGATTGCGGCTGGTTGCGACACAAGTTGTTTGGGAATTTCCAGACCAAGTGGTGATCGATTACCCGCGCGAGCAACAATCAAGCCCGCCGCAATCGCGATAAGAAATGATGGAATTTGACTCGCAAGTCCATCACCTATTGTGAGCCTTGTAAACAGTTCCGCTGATTCAAGAATCGACCAACCTTTCATGGCGATGCCAACAGCGAGCCCTCCAACAATATTTATAACGATGATGACCAATCCAGCGATTGCATCACCTCGCACAAACTTGCTTGCTCCGTCCATTGCACCATAGAAGTCCGCTTCGCGCATCACTTCGTCACGTCTTTTTGTTGCTTGGCGCTCGTTAATCAAGCCAGTAGACAAATCTGCATCGATTGCCATTTGGCGACCAGGCATTGCATCAAGGGTAAACCTAGCTGCCACCTCACTCATTCTTGTTGCGCCCTTTGTCACAACAACAAACTGCACAACGACAAGAATCATAAAAATGATTCCGCCGACAACAATATTTGAACCTGCGACAAATGTGCCGAATGCTTCAATCACGTGCCCCGCAATTGCATCTCCCTGTTCTGGCGTTGGCGTGTCAGCCGAAAGAATTAAACGCGTTGACGCAACATTGAGAACTAATCTGCCCAATGTCGTAATCAAAAGAAGCGCTGGGAACACGCTAAAGTCGAGCGGGCTCTTTGTGTAGACTGTTGTAAGTAAGATGACTGCAGCGAGTGAAATATTCGCCGCGAGAAACACGTCGAGAATCACTGGTGGTAAAGGGATAACGAGAACTGCAACAAGCCCGAGTAAAAATGACGGCACAAGCATGTGTTTGCGGTGCATGATCCAAGCAAATGCATCATCGAATGTGAATGGTTTATTACGCATTGTTTTCTCTCCTGCTTCTTAATAGTAACGAAGCAATTTCTCCATGTAATGTTGGGGGAACGCCAAGCCCTACATCGCTCATCGTCATTAATCTTGTCGCAAGTGAACCGTCTTCAACAACCGTTGCACCTGTAGATATTTCTGTGTACTGCTCAAAAGAATCTCCTTGAAAAACAGCAAGTACGACTGGCGAAGACATCGTGGTTGCATTCCAGCGAACTGCCACCGCTATTTTGTTTCCGACAACGACAATCGACGGTACCACTTGGTCCACGCATTTTTTTGCGAGCCAAGTTGTGTGTCTTCGTAAACCATTTGCTGTTGGGTTATGCTCTTTATGCTCATCGACGAGTTCTTGACGACTCATTTTTAAATCGCATCTCCAAACGTATCGTTGCCAGCAATACTCTGCAATGCCAAGGACGAGAAGGACCGCGAGCGCTGAAAAAACCGTAACGACTGCTATCTCAGACAACTGTGCAATCTGATCAAACGTTTTCGTTTGCATGCCGATTTGCAGTATTTGGTCTTTGTAATGCAACAGCACAAGAAGCGACGCCCCTGATGTGAAAAACAATTTCGTTATTGAAAAGAACAGATTCATTTGTCCTCGTGCACCAAACACTTTTCTGCTTCCTGAAAAGAGAACTCTTGACAATCTGCATGCAGCAACACTCGGCACAAACAGACCACCGACTTGCACCACACCAGAAAACACCGCCGCTGCGAGCAAGAGAATGCAAGGAATGACTGCGAGTTCCATCAGCTCCCAACCCACCTGCTCTAAGGCAGCGCTTGGCGATGTATCCGAACCACGCAAGCCATCTACCACTATAGCTTGCGCGAATGTAAAGAATGCGGGCGACCAAACAATGAGAATACCGACTGCAAAAAGCAAAAACAAAACCGTTGATAAATCGCTTGACCGAGCAACATTTCCTTCTTCACGAGCTGCTCGCAGCCGTTTCGCTGTTGGCTCATGCGTTGCAATACTTCGATCTCGACTCATGATCCGCCCCCTGTCGCCCACACAGAGACCGAACCCACCATGTCCGGCATAAACGTCGACACCATCGAGCCAATAATACCTAGGCCGGCGACAAGCACCAAAAGACCAACAAGGATGCGCAGCGGCAAACCAATGCTAAAAATATTTAGTTGAGGTATCGATCGTGCAATCATCGCCAGCGCGGCGGTCTGTAACATCAAAATAGCAATCAGAGGTAATGCGACGCGTAGCCCAAATTCAAAAGCAGTATCGAGCATCCCTGTTGCAGTCGTCACCATGCTCTCGCTAGCAAGTGTTGCAACAGGCAGATGGGAAAAGCTTCCAACGACTGCTAAATAGGTTTGTTCAATTCCACCAACGACGACAAATCCAACAAGCGCAAAGAGCATAAACCCTCTTCCGAGTTCGTCCGATTCGCCGCCTGTTGCGGGATCCAACATCGAAGGCAACGCAATACTCATCTGTTGCCCCATCAAAGAACCTCCCATTTGAATTGCAACGAGTGGCAATGACATCAAAAATCCGATTGCCGCTCCTATTGCAAATTCTCCTGCGAGAACAACTCCAATTTCAAGAATGCTCGTCCCCGCTATTGGTGCGACCGAGGCCATTGACCAGGCAGAGAACCCAAGGGTGAGCACAATCGCTCCTCGTACTATTTTTGGAATCGCAGGCGAACCAAACACTGGCGCCGCAACAGCAAGTCCTGCCATTCGAGCAACGACAGCCAGCAGAGGAAACATAAATGTGTACGCTAGCTCGTTCATACTGCTGTTGAAAACATCTCCGTTGCGAACGTCATTATTTCAGATAGCATCCAGCCCATTAGAAACAGTAGCGATACAAGCATTGCAAGTAAACGTGGGATGAGACTCAACGTTTGTTCTTGCACTTGCGTCATTGCCTGCAATAAACTCGTCACTAAACTTACAACTAATCCAATCAGCAACACTGGCGTGGCAACAATGAGCACAACACCAAAAGCAGAATTCAATGCGTCGACAAGCATGTCATTCATACCAAACTCCCAGCCGAACAATTGTAAATCCACACGACTTGTTCTGTAACAGCAACGCTCTGGAGCAAATTGCCCGCGACAAGCGCCCACCCATCAACTAAGACAAACAATAATATTTTCAACGGCAAAGAAATGAGCACTGGCGGAAGCATGAGCATGCCCATAGAAACGAGCAGTCCCGAAACCAACAAGTCTATGACGAGGAATGGCAAGTACACTCGGAATCCAATGACGAATGCAATTTTTAACTCACTCAACACATACGCTGGTAACAAACTCAGTGTGTCCACATCTTCTCGAGTAAGTTTCGTTGGATCAGAAGTATCTACACCTCGGTAATTCAACATCATGTAGACCGTGGACCAGTTCTCTGCTGATTCAATTTGTGAAAACATAAAGGCACGTAGCGGGGCGCGGGTTTTTTCCCAAGCCACCTCACTACTTGTGATGTCTCCGTCAATCATGGGTTTGATGCCTTCTTCATACATCTTCTCCATGGTTGGCGCCATCACCACAACCGACAACATCAACCTCCACCCGCCAAGAATTTGGGGAGTTGTAATGATTGGCGACCCCAGCGCTTGCCGAAGCAACGCCAAGACAACGATGAATCTCGTAAAACAGGTGCATAACACTAAAATTGATGGCACAAGTGCAAGCACGGTAAACATGAGCAGGATGTTTACCGTTGAACCAATCGAACCGTCGCTCCCCGGCAACAATGCTCCAGCTTGCTCAAGTGCTTCGATTGGGTTTTCTGGCACGCCAACGGTACCGAGAAGACCAAGTACCAGATTCATGCTTGAGTCCCCTCTTCTGCTTCAATTTCACACAAGGGAACAAGCGCTCCCTTCGATTGGTGCAACAAGACTTTTTTCCCACACACTTCGACTAGCAGCAGAGCCTGTCTCGGCCCAAGTGCCTTCCTCTCAAGGATTTGTATCGATTTTCCACTGCTATCATCCTGGCGGCTGGCTCGGTGCGTTCGTTGCACAAACCAACGAATAGCCAGCAATATCCCAGCAATGACCAAGAGAGCAAAGAGCACTCTCCAGAGGCCGTTCCCCATCGCAAAGACGGCCGAATCATCTGAAGGGAGTGGCAGTGGTGTGGATTCAGTCGCGCGAACTGTGCGCACCGATAGCGAGGCGAATACACAATTACAACAAATAAGCGCGATTGAGCGCATTTTAGCCATCCTTGGCAACCTATCCTGGGCATCCATGCCCGCTATACACGCACCCACAATGAGTGCATCAATACCGACATATCGGCAACTTGGATTGCTCTGCGTGATTATGATGTACATATGTTCCGCATAACAACATTCCTCTTTATTGCTCTGCTCACACAAAGTGCCCTCGCCCAAGAAAGTTACGTTCTTGACGAGAAAACGGACAAATGGGTGCTCACAAATGCTCCCGAACCTGGCTCTCCAGAAGCCCAACTTGCGCCTGCTGCAAAAGAACTCGCCCAAGGGAATTTCCAAGAGGCGATTAGACTTTCTTCGATTTGGATGGAACGGCACAAACGCCACCCACTCATTGGGGAGGCGCATCTCATTCATGGCGATGCGTTGTACGGGCAAAAATATTATTACGAGTCGCTTTTGGATTACGAAATAGTTGCAAGAGACCACTATGGAACACAAGCAGCAATTTCTGCGAACGAACGCGAACTTGAAATCGCTACGCTCTTTGCGCACGGCACACGCAAGATAATTTGGGGCATGCGGATTTCCGATGCAACTGACGAAGCAGAGGAATTACTTATTCGAATTCAAGAACGGCTTCCGAGAAGTTTACTCGCAGAGACTGCGGCCCTTGAGCTTGCTGACTTGTATTACCGTACAAAAAAAATGAAACTTGCAAACGATATGTACCTCATTTTTGTGGAGAACTATCCTCGATCAGAGTTTATTGAACGAGCAAAAGCAAGGCTTATTTATACGCGCCTCGCAACATACAGAGGCCCTGCGTTCGACTCCGCTGGGCTTGTTGATGCGAAGGAAGAACTCAATCGCTTGCAACTGTACGACCCTCGATTAGCTACATATATTGAGTCACCCGCACTTGTAACTCGAATCGATGAATCACTTGGGCAAAAAATGCTCCGTACTGCACAGTGGTATATGAAAGTGAATAATCCTGTTGCCGCTGAATACACCGTCCGAAGGTTGGTGAAAAAATATACCCAAACCGTGGCCGCCATTGAAGCTCTCGAACATCTTGTGCCAGAATTCATGCCTGAACTTCCACCTGTCATTAAACATAAAATCGGGGATCTCTACACCATCTACCAAGAATTATTGCTCGGAAGAGTTGTTACGCTCGCCGACGCCAAGGAGTCTGAATGATTCGCATCACGCTCGCATGTCTCATATGCCTACTCACACTATCAAACTGCGCGAGTGATCCAACGGTCGGATACTCGTCGAATTCACTTTACGCAAAACAGTACAAGAGTGTTGCGGTGCCTATCTTTCGCAACAGCACGACAAATCGAAACATTGAGTTCATGCTCACTGATGCTGTCATCAAAGAAATCCAAGCACGTACTCCCTATCGGATCCTGGGCGAACAATTTGCGGACACCCTGCTCACTGGGACGATAACGAAGGTTGAGCTCGATATGCTCAGTCAGTCAAGGACAACCAAACTCGATAACGAAATGCTCCTCGAAGTGACAATGGATTTCGAATGGCTGGATTTGCAAAGTGGCGGGCGCATTGTTGGCCGAAAAAAATTCACCGCAAGTTCCCTTTTTATCCCTTCTCAACCCTCCTCAGAACCAATAGAGATGGGACAATTCGCAGTTGTGCAACAGTTGGCTTCCGATATAGTCGATCAAATGCAATCCTCTTGGTAAGTATCCCAAACAAGAAATAACAGGCCCATATCATGGCAAACCCTACCGGCAATCAAAACAAACCCGATCCAAAACAAAACCCTACCCAAAAACCAAAATTCTCACGTGGAATTCTCAGCTGGATGCTCATCTGTTTCGTCCTCATCATGCTTTGGGGCGCAATTAATGGCTCGGGTGGTGGCAAAGAACTCACAAGTTGGAGTGATTTCATCACTCGTGCTACATCGAAACAATTCGAGGGCGACAAAGTAACCATCGAAAACACACGAATCGTTGCAACAATTGCTAGCGGCAGCACGACCCCTACTGGTTCCATCGATATTCCTGCGGGAACCGAAGTCTACTTTCCAATCGCCGCAGGCGCTGACGATTGGTACAAAGACGAACTCAAGGCTGCGGGCATCGACTTCGCGAACAAGAAAGATACTGGTCTGTTTATGACTTTCTTGTTGAGTTGGGGACCAATGATTTTCATCCTCTTTCTTATCTTTTTCTTCATCTCCCGTTCGGCCAGAGGTGGCGGTGCTGGGGGCATGATAGGCAACTTCGGTAAATCAAAACACAAACTCGCGAGCAAGGGTGATACCAAAGTTACCTTTGATGATGTCGCAGGCATTGTCGAAGCAAAAGCAGAAGTGCATGAAATTATTGAGTTCTTAAAGAACCCAAAGAAATTTTCACGGTTGGGCGGCCGTATTCCAAGAGGAATCTTGCTTGTTGGTTCGCCTGGTTGTGGCAAAACACTCCTTGCAAAAGCGATCGCTGGCGAAGCAGACGTACCATTCTTCACTATCTCTGGTTCGGACTTTGTTGAGATGTTTGTGGGCGTTGGCGCAAGCCGTGTTCGCGATTTATTCAAACAAGCAAAAGAAGCGTCGCCGTGCATTATTTTCCTTGACGAAATCGATGCTGTTGGCAGAAAGCGCGGCAGTGGTTTCTCTAGTGGCGGACACGACGAACGCGAACAAACACTCAACGCAATACTTGTTGAGATGGATGGTTTCGAATTAAGCGACCAAGTCATTGTGATGGCAGCAACAAACCGAGCTGACGTTCTCGACCCAGCGCTTACAAGGCCTGGAAGGTTTGACCGCCAAGTGCAAGTTCCACTACCAGATGTCGAAGGGCGCAAAGCAATTCTTGCGGTACATGCACGGAAAATCAAAATGTCACCAAGTGCTGACCTTGGGCGAGTCGCACGTGGAACACCCATGTTTAGTGGTGCAGATCTAGAAGCGCTGATCAACGAAGCTGCCATTATTGCGACGCTTGCAAACAAAGATTTTGTTGAACAACTTGACCTTGACGAAGCGCGAGACAAAATTCGATGGGGACGTGCGAGCAAAAGTCGAAAAGTAGAGGAACTTGAACGGGTTGCAACTGCATACCACGAAGCGGGCCATGCTGTCGTGCAACTCGTGCTTCCAAATGCCGACCCAGTACATAAAGTGACAATCATTCCACGTGGACAATCGGGTGGTGCTACATTTAGTTTGCCCGAAAAGGATCGTTACTTTTATAACCGTAAATTCCTTGAAGCATCTATGCGCGTTCTTTGCGGTGGTCGAATAGCTGAACGAAGAAAAACCAACGACATTTCAAGCGGCGCTTCGATGGACATCCAAATGGTCACTAACTATGCGCGCCACATGATTCTTGATTGGGGCATGTCTGACCGGCTTGGTTTTGTGATGTATTCACCCGACCCACAGCGAGAAGCTATTTTTGCAGACAAGGATTACTCTCCCGACACTGCTCGTATTATCGATGAAGAAGTCAAACGTTTGATTGATGCTTCGTATGCAGAAAGTGAACGCATCCTTGATGAGCACTGGGAACAAGTTATTGCAATTTCGGAAGCACTCCTGGAATACGAAACGTTGCAAGCTGATGAACTCGAAGCACTCATGCGTGGCGAAAGAATCACCCGCTCTTCCGTGGGTGACTTGCTCGACGATGAAGCAAAAACGGCAACGCTTCCTGTTTCTGATCCTGTTGAAGGAGACGATTCGGAAGATATTGTTGCTTCACCCGCATAATTGTTTTTTTGAATTAATGCGTCTCTGAGACGCATTAATTATACACTTGAGGAGACTGCCAACTCTTTGATTTTGCTTAAGGCGAACCCAAAGGCACGGGCAGGCATGATTTCGGGTGGCATCGTTAACTCGTTTGGATCCGTCACAACATCTACAACAACCGGGCCTTCCATCTCAAGTGCACGTTTGATTCCAGCATCAAGGTCCGCAGGATCTTCGATGCGAATCCCCTGCCCACCCATCGCAATTCCGCACTCTGCAAAATTTGGGTTATTCAAATCAATGCCCCAATCTGCATAGCCCATCGATTCCATTTCCATTTTGACAAGACCAAGTTTACTGTTGTTAAAAATAATACATTTGATCGGCAACTCGTATGTGACCGCAGTGATGAAGTCTCCCATCAACATAGAGAATCCACCGTCCCCACAAAGCGCAACAACTTGCCGAGTTTTGTCGAGTGCCTGCGCACCGAGCGCTTGTGGCATTGCGTTTGCCATCGATGCGTGATTGAACGACATCAAAAAATCACGTGTCCCCTTCATGTGAATGTGCCGTGCCATCCAGACAGGTGGTTCGCCAGTGTCCGCAATAAAAATAGCCGAATCTGTCGCGTGTCGACAAATTGCTCGAGCAACCGCTTGCGGGCGAATCGGAGCTTTGCGCCCCGTTGTGTCGCCTTTCTTTAGCATCTTTTTTTCGTACGAATCTTTTTTCTTTTGCACTTTTGTTACGTGTTTCGTGTCTGTTTTCGTCTCCACGAGCGGCAACAACGCTTCTAACGTTGGGCGAATATGCCCCACCGCGCCAATCGCCAAGTCGCATCGTCGGCCGATTCGTTCCGCTGCAATGTCTATCTGAACAATTTTCGCATTGTCTGGCAAAAATTGCCTGTATGGGTAATCCGTCCCAAGCAAGACCAGTGTTTCGCAATGTCGAATTGCTTCAACACCACCAGTTGTTCCGAGCAAACCAATACCACCTGCCCAATAAGGATTGTCCTGTTCAATAACTGCTTTGCCTTTAAGAGAATGTACAACTGGCGCTTGTAGTTTCTCCGCCATTGCAAGCACTTCCTTCGTCGAACCACGAGCCCCCCAACCAACCATTAACGTGACTGTACTCGATTCATTTATCACTTTTGCAATTTCTTCAAGATGCTGCGTTGCCGGTACAACTTCAGAATCTGAAACATAGACACGGTGTACACCGGCATCTTTTATCTTATCTGGTCCAACATCAGAGGGAATCGACAGATGCGCCACACCAGAATTTGCCATCGCTGATTGCGCTGCCAGCACCCCGAGCCGAGGCATCTGGCATGCACTCATCACTGTCTGGTTGTACACACAAACATCGTCAAAGAGTCTATCTAGATTAACTTCTTGATGGTAGTCACTCCCTATTTCACTCCGAGGAACTTGCCCAGTGATTGCAAGCATCGGCGCATGGTCCATCTTTGCATCGTATAACCCGTTCAAAAGATGAATCGCACCAGGACCAACTGTCCCTGCACAAAGTCCGAGCTTACCCGTGAGCTTCGCTTGTGCACCTGCTGCAAATGCAGCAACTTCTTCGTGCCGGACATGCATCCACTCGAATCGAGCATCCGTCCGAAGTGCGTCTGCAAGTGGATTAATCGCATCGCCCATAACCCCCCAGACGTGCTTCTGCGCAACTGGTTGAACTGAGTCGAGAATAGTTTGAAAAACTGTGCCTTTTGCCATCAATAGACCTCCTTAAAAAGGAGATGCTACCACACCGCGAGGTTCTACAAGTCAAGTTTTTATCGCACAGTGGAGATAGAAATGCACACAACTCAAACAATCTCCAATAACACTTGAAAATCGTCACACGATGCATTCGGCACAACCTTGATGAATATTTGCACGCCATCGGTCGTCGCATCAACGATAGACATCACCCATCCCCAAGCGTTTTCTTATTGCGCAAATAGTGGTGGTAATGTTGCGCAAACCGATGTGCTTCATCGCGAATTGCCTGAACAAGTTTCAAGCCCTCGTTGTTTCTGCCAAGTTTAACTGGGTCTTCCCTGTTGACCAAATAAATCAACTCTTCTTTTTTTGCCAAACTGATAACTAAGGGAGGTTGTTTCGCGAGTTGTGCGAATGCATCCATCGCTGCTGAGAGTTGCCCTTTGCCACCATCAATCACAATAACATCTGGATACAGTTCATTCCCCTCACCGGCATCTCGAAACCTTCGAGAAATCACTTCTCGCATGGACATATAATCATCGTTGCGTGCCGTTGTAATTTTGTATCTTCGGTATCCATCTTTGTGCGGTCGACCATCGACGAAACTTACTTTTGCCGCAACTGTTTCGCCACCCTGCAAATGTGCGATGTCAAACGCTTCGATAAAACGAAGTTCATTATTAGCTCTCAACGCTTTTTGCAAGGAACGAAGACCAGCGGTAGGATCCTGTGCAAAAACTGTGACTTCAGACTGCCATTCCACATCGCTTGGTGCACGATCATCAAGTTTCTCCAGTGCCTCCATTTGGTCTCGAATACTCGCAGCCTCTTCGTACGCCTTTCGCAGTGATGCCTGCTCCATTCTCCTTTGCAACTCACGCAACATCACGCTTCGCTTTGAAGTAAGAAAACGAAGAAAACCATTAATGTCTTCTCGATATGCTTCTTTGGTAATCTTGTTCGCGCAAGGAGCCGAACACCGGTTTATTGCATGCAACAGACACGGTCTAAAAAAGACATTCGATTTGTCATTTTCATGTATAGCTAAAGGACACGTTCGGAACTTATAGACAGACTGCAACATATGCATTGAACGATGCAGTGCGCCTGAAGAAGTGAAAGGGCCAAACAATTTTGCGCCTTTGAATTCGACATCACTCGGAGAACGCGTGATGAATATTCCAGGAAAGTCGTCTTTCATGGTGACTGCTAAATACGGATATGTTTTTCCATCCAATTGCATCGTGTTGTACTTTGGCCGGTGGTCTTTAATGAGTCGAGCTTCGAGCAACAACGCTTCCCATTCCGTTTCGCACAGAATAGTTTCTATATGATGAATTTCTTGGAGCATGCCTTGCTTCCACGGGCCCAAATCTGCTGATGCGAGGAAGTAGGACCCGACCCGCTTTTGCAAAGAACTCGCCTTCCCTATATAGAGCAAAAAGTCGTCTTCCATTCGCATCATGTAGATGCCTGGGCAATCGGGCAAATTTCGAGCAAAAGTAGCAAGTTTTTTTCGCTGTTTTTCCCATTTAGATGCAATGTTTTCGTTGTTCATACGCTTACACATTCTAACAGCGGATATGTAGAGATATTCCGTTGTTTTCTATCCCTGAAACGAGTACAATGGAGTGCTCACTGAAATCCCCCTTGGACTCGTATAGTCTGAAACACACCAATATTGGAGAATATGACCATGAAACATCTTTTAACCCTCGCCCTAGTTGCCGTTCTTGGCTTCGCTGTAGTCGGCTGTAACAAGACCAAGAAAGTCACCGCAGCAACACCTGCTGCTCAATGCGACCCAGC